>CBIHPL010000057.1:0-11417 GCA_966212005.1 uncultured Asticcacaulis sp. | reverse complement strand
GCTCATTTGGCAATCAGGTCTCCGGATCGGCCTTCGAAGACCGGGGTGCCGGTCAGCACCCCGTGGAAGTCGCGCAATGGCGCACCGACGCGGATGCCGCTGCTGTCGAGGCGTAGTTCGCGAATCCACCGTTCGTGCGCGCCCGTGCGCTTCTTGACGACGGAAATGGTCTGACGCACCTCTCCGCCGGATTCGAAATAGCGGAACAGGACGACGCCGTCGGCCAGGTAGCTGGTGTCGAGGGGGGCCTGCATGGCGTTGCCGAGCAGGCCATGCTGGGCGACGATCAATATGGTGATGACGTTGAGGTGGCCGAGATAGGTCAGCAGTTCGTGCAACTGCGCCGTCAGGTACTTTTCTTCCGGCATGGCGTGGAGGTAGCCGTTCAGGCTGTCGATGACGACGACGCGCGCAGGGGGCTTGCCGTCCAGGCCTTCGGCGGCGGCGCGGACGCTTTGGCCGAACTCGCCCGGCGACAGCTCGGCCGGGTCGACCGTCTGGACGGTGATAAGCCCCTTTTCAAGCTGGGCTTCCAGGTCCTGGCCGATGCCGCGCGCGCGTTGGCGCATGGTTTCCAGCCGCTCATCGAAGGTGAAGAAGGCGGCGCGTTCGCCATTATGGGCCGCTGAAAGGGCGAGTTGCATGCCCAGGGTCGACTTGCCCGCGCCGGCAGGACCGAGCAGCAGAAGGCTGGTGCCGAGGTCAAGGCCGCCGCCCAGCATGGCGTCGAATTCGGGGACTCCCGATTGAAGCTGACGGACTTCGGGGGCACGGATGTGCTCACCCGCGACCAGGCGCGGGAAGATCGTCAGGCCGCCCCGGGTAATGGTGAAGTCGTGATAACCGCCGCGATATTTGCGGCCGCGAAACTTGGTGACCCGCAGGCGCCGGCGTTCGGCGCCGTATTCCGGCGCCAGCTGTTCCAGGTTGAAGACGCCGTGGGCGATGCTCTGCAACTGACGGTCTTCCTCGTCGGTCGCGGTCTTGTCGTCGAGGAACAGGGTCGTGCATTTGCGGCCCTGGAAAAAGCTCTTCAGGGCCAGGACTTCGCGGCGGTAGCGCAGGGTGTTCTGTGACAACAGCTTGATCTCGGCCATCGAGTCGACGACTACGCGCGTCGGGTTCAGCTGTTCGATATGGGCGATGACCCGCTTGGTCGTTTCGTTGAGCTCGACCTCGGCGGGATGGAACATGGTGTATTTCTGATCCGACTCCAAACCAACGTCGTCGGCGATGATTTCGCAGAAGTTCAACTTGTCGAGCGTCCAGCCATGCGCGGCGGCATTGGCCCGCAACTCGTCCTGTGATTCCGCCAGTGTCACATACAGAACGGTTTCGCCATTGCGTACGCCTTCCAGCAGGAACTGCAAGGCCAGGGTCGTCTTGCCGCAACCGGGCGCGCCCTGGATCAGGTAAACGCGGTTGGCGATAAGTCCGCCACCCAATACATCGTCGAGCGCGGCAATACCGGTTCCGACGTTCGTCTCGCTCATCATCTCAGGCTCTCCGTCGCAATGGCTGACAGGGAAGGTTGGAAAAAGCAATGTGGAATTTTATATTCCTGCACACTCCGCCGAAATAAAAAATGTCGGTTTTGTGAAGCCGCGGAGCAACTTTCCTCTTGAAAACCTCATACGCCTTTTCGGACCCTGAACGCAGCGATGAGGACAAAATGACCGAGTACACGCTTAGTTCCGCAGCAGAACGCCGGCTTTATGTCGAGGCCGTTTTCCAGTGCCTCGACCGGCACATGATTTCCGAGTACGATGCGTGCCGGGACATGAAGACACTGATCCTGTCCGCCACCTCGTTGACCTTCGGTCTTGCCGAGGAACGCGCCCTGACCCGCCGGCTGGCCGGTGTCGTGCATGCGTACCAATCCCGGCAGATCAGCCAGCAGGCGGCCAGAACCAGTTTCGAAGGACTGCTGGAAGCCGCTGTCCGCAATGACGTCGCGTTTTTCACGCAGTCGCGTGTAATGAACGACGCCTAGCTTGTGAGATTGGATTGTCTCAAGTCCACGCGGGCGCCAGACTGGCGGCGCGCTCGAGCGCTTCACACAGCGCCACGGGATTGACCGGTTTGGCAAGATAGTCGTTCATGCCCGCCGATAGACACTGGTCGCGGTCGCCGGCAAATGCGTGGGCCGTCATGCCAATGATCTGGACAGGGGCGCAGTGGTTCGCGCGTTCGTGTTCCCGGATCAGCCGGGTGGCTTCGAAACCGTTCATGCCAGGCATCTGGACGTCCATCAGTACGGCAACATAGCCTGATGAGCGGGCCCGTTCGACGGCTTCCATGCCGTTCCTGGCGACGTCGACCTGGTATCCCGCGTCTTCGAGAATTGTCTGGGCAACAAGAATATTGGCGTCGTTGTCCTCCACGACCAGCACCCTGCCCCGGCCGTTCGCCGGCAGGTTCGCGGACGTGGACGTATCGGTTGCCGCAGCAGGGGACTTCGCCTTGTGAAGCGGCAGTGCGACATGAAAGACCGATCCCTTGCCAACCTCGCTTTCGACCGAGATCGCGCCGCCCATGGCCTCCACGATCGTCCGCGCGATGGTCAGCCCCAGGCCGGTGCCGCCATAACGGCGGTTGATCGTGGTGTCGGCCTGGACGAACTTGTCAAAAATGGTGTCGAGCTTTTCCGGCGGGATGCCTATTCCCGTATCCTGGACAGTGAGGGCGACGCCCCCGCTGCGCCGTTCGGCGGTAACGCGCACGAAGCCGGTGTCGGTGAACTTGACCGCGTTGCTGCACAGGTTGAGGATGACCTGGCGCAGCCGGGCAGCGTCGCCGGCAAACAGCTTTCCAGAAACGCCTGCGGTATCATAGGTCAGGCCGATGCCTTTTTCAGAGGCACGAACGGCGAGGATGGTCGTGACCTCTGCGATCAGCGCGGCCAGGTCGAACGGCGCGTAATTCAGTTCGACGTTTCCCGCTTCAATGCGGGCGATGTCCAGCAGATCGTTGATAAGCGTCATCAGCGAGTCGGCTGACAGTTGCAGCGTCGAAATATACTGCACCTGTTTTTCCGTCAGGGGCTGGCTTCTCGCCAGGACGTGCGACAAGCCGATGATGGCGTTCATGGGCGTGCGAATCTCATGGCTCATATTGGCCAGGAATTCCGTCTTGGCGACGTTGGCGTCTTCGGCGCGCTGCCGGGCCTCCGTCAACTCGTGGATGTCCGTACAGGTGCCGTACCAGATAGGTGACTGGCCATCGCCGGCGGAAACCGGCTCGCCGCGCGCCTTGAACCAGCGGAATTCGCCGTCGTGACGCCGGATGCGGTATTCCACGGCATAGGGCGCGACATTGGCGCGCGCATCTTCCCACACTGCCAGGGCGTTGGGCAGGTCGTCCTGGTGAACCACCTCGATCCAGCCAAAGCCCAGAAGCGCCCTGAGCGGCACGCCGGTATATTCCTGCCATTGGGAACTGAGGTACTGGCACATGCCGGTGTCGCCGCGCGTGCTCCACACCAGTTGCGGCATGGCGTCGGTCAGCACACGAAAGCGCAGTTCGCTGGACTGGACGGCTTCGTACAGGCGGGAATTGTCGATGCCGACGGCGGCGAACGCGGCGATGCCTTCCGCCAGGTGTACGCAGCGGGCATTGAAGACGCCCGCGTCCCGGTGTCCCAGCAGCATGCTGCCAAGCACGTCGCCGCTGCGGGACACGACCGGCACGGCCAGGTAGCTGCGAACCGGCAGGTGGCCCATCGGCATGCCGCCCGGCTGCGCCTTGCCATAGCGGGGATCGGACGTGATGTCGTCGCTGACGATCGTGCCATGGCCGTGGAAGGTGGGACCGAGCAGGGGGGTCGTGCGGGGATGGGGGAACTGGGCGA
Organism: uncultured Asticcacaulis sp.; assembly: GCA_966212005.1. Classification (GTDB taxonomy): domain Bacteria; phylum Pseudomonadota; class Alphaproteobacteria; order Caulobacterales; family Caulobacteraceae; genus Asticcacaulis. The sequence goes on along the minus strand of CBIHPL010000057.1, from coordinate 7,567 downwards.
AGGCGTCCTTTTGCGCGCCCGACAAGGTGTAGAGCTGGAGCGCTTCACCTTCGTCATTGACGATGTTGTAGAAAAAGGCGCCGAATTGCGCTCCGGTCAGGCGCGTGACTTCGTCGGTCGCCAGTTGGACCAGCGCCTGTAAATCAAGCGTCGAGGCAAGTGCGCGGCTCAGCGTGTTGAGTGTTTCGAGCGAGGCGCGATCTTCGACCAGTTGCCGCTCAGCGGTCTTGCGATCCGAAATATCACGGACAAGCATCAGGCTGTCAAAGCGCCCGTCGCCGGCGGGAAGGGGCGTAGCGCTGGCGTCGAGGCAGCAATGCCCGCCGCGCGCGCCCGCGATTTCGAATTCGAGGGTGGCCGGTTCGCCCTGCGCGATCCTGCGGTGGAATTCGGCAAAGGCGTCACGATTACCTGGAGCGACGAAACAGAGCGCCGGCCGGCCGAGGATCGCGTCCTCGGCATCGGCTTCCAGCATTTTTATGGCGACGTCATTCGCGTGCAGCACGTCGCCGTCGGGCGACACAACCAGCGCACCGTCAGGTGTGGCATCCAGAATAGTCCGGAGAGGAAGGGTTGCGGCCAGCCGGTCGGAAGTGAATGTAACCTTATCGACGTTTCCCGGTGGCGTCGGTTGTTCATTCATGGGTAACTCTTCGGTTTACGCAGGCACAAGAAGCGCAGGAAAAGCAATGCATGGTGGCCGTTGGCAAATCACTTCCGCGTCACCCCGAAGATGCCGGTATGGGACAGCCGACTGAGTAGCGGACAGACAAATACGGTCCCGGGTGCAGCGTTTTGTTTGACTATCCTCTCTGTCGTTCCCCGAGCGGCTTATAACATAATCGCTTTTGCTGGATTTTGGCCGGGCGTTGCATAAAGAGTCAATGCGATCGCGACGCTTAACCTTCGTAGTCGCGCCGCCGCGGTAATATTTTAACAGGCAGGATTGCAGGAATATTTACACTTTTGTGGCTGAATATATGGCCACAGGGATCTTGAAATGTTCGCGCGTATTCTGAGCCGGGTTCTGAACGACAGACGAGGCAATGCCACGACGGTGATGGCGTTGTGCGCGATTCCGCTTCTGTTCGCGGGCTTCGGAGTGCTTGAGTTGTCGGCGGCCAGCAATGAGCGCGGCAATCTCCAGGAAGCGGTGGACGCGGGCGCCCTGGCTGGCGCCGGACGATTGTCGGTCGCCAGCACCAGTGATGAAGGGCCCGTCCAGGCGGCGATCGCCGCGGCAAACATGGTGATCCAGAACGCCGGCATAAAATCCGACGTTCAGGTGGCCGCCACGGTTGCCGCTGATCGCCAGTCCGTGACGGTCACCGCGGTCGCCGATCATCAGGCGATAGCGGGCTTCATGGAGTTCGGCGACATGAATATCCACGTCTCCGCCACCGCCGAGAACCTCGGTTCCATTCCCCTTTGCATCCTGCAGACCGGCAGCAAGGGCAAGGGCGGGATCGATGTGCAGGATACGGCGCGCATCCGCGCGACCGGCTGCGCCATCCATGCCAACAAGCATGTCATCGTCAAGAACGGCGCCATGATCCAGGCCAGCAGGACCCAGGCGGTCGGTGCGATTTCCGGTCCCGTCTCGCCCGCCGGCAATTCGGGTGCCATGAGAATCCCCGATCCGTTCGCGGCGATGAACCTCAACCCTCCGACGGAATGCGAAGGCAAGCCGCAGCAAATCAAGGAGGAAAAGGGGACCACGACCTACCTTCCGGCGGGTGTCCACTGTGAGCGCTACATCATCGACCAGGACGCCACACTAGTCCTGCAACCGGGCGAGCACTGGTTCATGGACGATCTCGACGCGAAGAAGAACGCGACGATCCGGGGCGACGACGTGACCCTCATCTTTGGTTCGACCAAGAAGATCAACTTCGCGGACCGGGCCGAGGTGCAGCTGGCGGCGCGCAAGAGCGGTCCATTCGCCGGTTTCCTGCTGGTGACAACGCGTGACAACGTCGAACAGTTTATCATTGCTTCGGACCGCGTCTCGAAACTTCTCGGGACCATCTATATCCCCGGTGCGGAACTGAAGGTATCGACCGCCGGCAATGTCGCCCAGGACTCGGCGTGGAGCATCATCGTCGCCGATACCCTGACGGTTGAAAAGAACCCGGTGCTGGTGATCAATTCCGGTTATAGCTCCGGCGGTGTTCCGGTGCCGGACGGCGTCGGGCCCAGGCGCAACGCGCCCAGCCTGTCTAAAGAGGGGCGGCTTGCCCTTTATTCGTTCCGCTGGTTATGTCTTACCCTTCTGACACTCCAGGCGGATGGGCACCATGAAGTTATTCTGCTCGGCATTCGTAGCCCTGGCCTTATGCGCAGCGCCGGTTGCGGCCGGGGAAAAGCGCGCCGATACGGTCTTCGTCAATGGCCGAATCCATACCATCGATGTGGACAATACGGTGGCTGAAGCCATCGCCGTCCGTGACGGGCGCATCGTCTATGTCGGCGGCGACGCCGGGGCGAAGGCGTTTGCCGGACGCCGGACCAGGGTCATCGACCTGAAGGGGCATATGGTCCTGCCGGGGCTGATCGACGGCCACATGCATCCGCAGTCGGGGGGCTTGCGCGAACTGAACTGCAACCTGCGCTACGAGCCGCTGACCGTTGCGCAGTTCCAGGCGAGGACCCAGGCCTGCCTCGATGCCGAACCCGGCGCGACGGGCTGGCTGACCGTCATCAACTGGTATGAACAGGCGATGCAGCCCGCGGGCACGGTGCTCAGCCACGCCGATCTCGACGGACTGAAAACCGCGCGCCCGATCGTGGTGCGTTCGTCCTTCGGGCACTCCAGCCTGACCAATGGGCGTGGCCTTGAGATCGCCGGGGTGACCCGCGACACGCCGGACCCGAAGGACGGCGTCATCCAGCGCGACGCAAACGGCGAGCCCACCGGCCGGTTCGAAGACGCCGCCCAGGACCTGATCAGCAGGCACGTCCCGCCGCCCGACGCCGCGACCAATCTCAGGGCCACACAGATCGCGTTGAAGATGATGCGCGAACAGGGCATCACAAGTTTTCTCGACGTCTATACCGACATCGAGACCCTGACCGCCTATCGCGACGTCATGGCGGCGGGTGAACTGACGGCGCGCGGCCATTTCGGCGTGCTGATCGATGCCGGTACGGACTACGATGCGGGCAGGGCGGTCGCGGAGGTGTTGCGCCAGAAGACCGAATACCGGCGGCCGGGCACGGCGGGCGCGCCGGGGCTCAGCATTCATACCGCCAAGCTGTTTCTCGATGGTGTTATCGCCGCGCCGTCCCTGACCGGCGTGATGGTTGCGCCATACTTCGAAAATATCGGAACCAAAGAAGCGCCCCTTTGGCGGCCCGGCAGGAACCGGGGGCCGCAGCCCTATTTCACGGACGCGCAGTTGTCCGACACGCTGATCCGTCTGTCGGATGCCGGCATCGATCCGCACATGCATGCGGATGGCGACGGCGCGGTCCGTCAGGCGCTGGATGGAATTGCGCGCTTGCGTACGGCGCGGCCGCACGGCGCCGCCCGTCCGGCCATCGCTCACGCCGAACTGGTCGATCCGGCGGACTACGCCCGCTTCGATGAGCTGAACGCGCTGCCGGTTCTGTCATTTCAGTGGGGCAAGCCCGGCGCCGATACGGTCGATACGGTGCGCGACTATCTGGGCCCGGCGCGCCATGCCCTGGTTGAACCTTCCGGTTTACTGGAAATATATGGCGCGCGGGTCGTCTTCGGCAGCGACTGGCCGGTGGACGCGCTCAACGAATGGCTGGCGCTTCAGATCGCCGTGACACGCCGGGCGGTGGGCGCCGATGCGGAAAAATACCCTGGCCGTCTGGGCGTCGATCCCGGACTGCCGCTGACAAGCGCCATCCGGGCCATGACGATAAATGCCGCCTATAGCCTGAGGCAGGAGACAGAGGTCGGTTCGCTCGAAGTCGGCAAGCTGGCCGACCTGATCGTCATCGACCGCGACCTGTTCGCGGTCCCGCCCGAAGAGATCGGCGGCACGAAAGTCCTGCTCACCGTCGTCGGCGGCAGAACCGTGCATGGGGCGGGTGCGTTCTAGGCGTCTTCCACCGACCTGGAGGCCGATATTGATGATGATCAGTTCGGTCAGGCTGCGCATTCATCAGCGCGCCGACCGACAGGGGCGACGGTTGTCTTGACGCAGGCTTTCGTGTCTGCAAACACATTAAAAAAAGCGATTTGAAAGGGAGTGCGGATGGACAGCAGGGCGCCGCGAAAAATCGTCATACTGGGCGGGGGAACCGCGGGCTGGATGCTGGCCGCGTCGCTGACGAAGGTCTTCAACAGACGGCAAACCTCGGTGCGGCTGATCGAGTCGGGTGAGATCGGCATCGTCGGTGTCGGGGAATCGACCCTGCCGCAGGTGCGCGACTTCAATGAGTTTCTGGGCCTGGACGAAGTCGAGTTCATGCGCGAGACCAATGGCACCTTCAAGCTGGCGATCGAGTTCCGCGACTGGGCGCGCAAGGGCGATACCTATTTCCATCCTTTCGGCACCCACGGCCATCCGATCGAGGGTGTGCCCTTCTTTCAGTGCTGGCTCAGGGCGAAGGCCAACGGCCACCACTTCAATATCGACGACTTTTCCTATCCGTCGGTCGCCAGCCGTGAGCAGAAGTTCGACTTTCCGGACAAGGACCGGACGTCGATCCGTTCGACCTACTCATATGCCTACCATTTCGATGCCTATCTCTATGCCGCCTATCTGCGCCGCTGGTCGGAAAAGCGCGGGCTCAAGCGCACCGAAGGCACGGTAGTCGACGTCAAGCTGCGCCCTGAGGACGGTTATATCCAGTCGCTGACCCTGGCGTCTGGAGAGGTCGTCAAGGGCGACATCTTTATCGATTGCTCGGGCTTTCGCGCCGTCCTGATCGGTGAGGCGCTGAAGGTCGGCTGGGAAGACTGGGCGGAATGGTTGCCGTGCGACCGGGCCTGGGCCTTGTCGAGCGATCTGGACGACGAGTATTTCGCCACGACGCGCTGCACGGCGCGTGAGGCTGGCTGGCAGTGGCGCATTCCCCTGCAGAACCGCCTCGGCACCGGCTATGTTTTTTCCAGCCGCTTCACCACCGAAGAGCGGGCACGCGAGGTCCTGCTTAAGAACCTCGACGGCCCGGCCCAGGGCGACCCGCGCCTGATCCGGTTCCGTTCCGGCCGCCGCAAGAATTCGTGGCACAAGAACTGTATCGCGCTTGGCTTGGCCTCAGGCTTCCTGGAGCCTCTGGAATCGACCAGCATCTACATGTCGCAGGTCGCTGTGAACTTCCTGATGCGCCTGTTTCCGGAGCAAAAGATCGATCCCGCCCTGGCCGAAGAGTACAACCGCCTGGTCGATATCGAGTATACGCGCGTCCGCGATTTCCTGGTGCTGCACTATCATGCGTCGGGCGAGCGCACGGGGGATTTGTGGAAGCACGTCCAGACGATGAAACTGCCCGACAGCCTTTCCGAAAAAATGGAAATATTCAGACGGCGCGGCCATATCCATCGCTACAAGGACGGGCTGTTCTCGCCGGCCAGCTGGATTGCCGTCTATACGGGCCAAAGGATTTCGCCGGAAGGGTATGACCCCCAGGCCGACAATGTCGATTTCGATACCATGCTGAAAACCATGAACGAGCTGCGCGACCATATCGCGTCGAATGTCGCCGCCATGCCTGCGCACTACGATTTCGTGCGGAGCCACGTCCACACGACCAGGGGAGCTGCCCGTGTCTGAAGCAAACAAGATCCGCAAGGTCGTCATCGTCGGGCGCGATGAAACGCTCTGGCTGGCCGCCAGCATTCTGAGGGCGTCGTACCATCGCACGGCGCTGGAAATCGTCGCGGTCGAGCTGCCGTCGCGCCGGTCGTTCGTCGACGTCATCCCCACCTTGCGCAATCAGCAGGCTTTTCACAGTCTTCTGAATATTCCCGAAGGCCCGCTGATGGGGACGGCGCAGGCAACCTTCACCCTTGGCCAGCGCTTCGTCGGGTTTTCCGGCGCCGAGCCGCCCTTCACGCACCCCTATGGCACCTATGGATCGGCGATCAATCGTGTGCGTTTCCACCAGTTCTGGGTCCGGGCGCACAAAAAAGGTCAGGCGGCGCCTTTCGACACCTTCTCCCTCAACGCCACGGCCGCCGGCAAGGGGCGCTTCTTCCTTCCCGACAATGAGATCGATGAGGTCGCTGAGTGCGACTATGGCTACCATTTCGACGCGGTGGCCTATTGTCAGGTTCTGAAGCAGCTGCTTCTGGCGCGCGGCGGCGTGATGCACGTCGAAGCCGCCGGCATCGGCGATGTTATGCGTGATGCGGCAAACGGCGACATCGCCTCGGTGCGGCTGGCGAACGGACACGCCCTTGGCGGTGACCTGTTCATCGATGCGACCGGTCAGGAGAGTCTTCTTCTGGGCGGCGCGATGCAGGTGCCTTTGGCGTCATGGGCCCAGTGGTTTCCATGCGACCGCGTCCTGACCGCCATGGGACCGCCGATCAGCCCTCTGCCGGCCTTCAGCCAGGTCGCGGCCTTCCGGTCGGGCTGGTCGATGATGACGCCGCTACGCAACCGCACCGGTGTCCAGCTTGTCTATCGCGGCGCCGAACTGGCCGATGCCGACGCCGCCAGGACGGCGTCGAAGCTGACGGGGCTGCCGCTGGCGCCCGACACGCATTTTGCGACGTTTTCGCCGGGCCTTCGTCAGCCGTGGGTCGGCAACTGCATCGGTATAGGCGAAGCCGCCGCCGTCTTCGATCCGATCGACAATGTCAGTTTGCAGAGCATCATGCTTGGGCTGTCGCATCTGACCTCGCTTCTGCCGCTCGATCGCGACATGGCACCGGAACGCAAGGAATTCAACCTGAATGTGACCTCGGGTCTGGAGCGCCTGCGCGACTATCAGATATGCCACTACAAACTGAACAAACGTGTCGGCGAGCCGATGTGGGATCAGTCCCGCGACATGGCCGTGCCGGATGCGCTGGCTTACAAGATCAAGCTGTTCGACGCGCGTGGCCATCTGGTTGAATACGACGATGAAACCTTCGTCGAACACGATTGGTATGCCGTCTTCCTGGGGCATGGCCTTATTCCGCGCGCCTACGATCCGGTGGTTGACCAGACGCCGGATGCCGACGTCACCCGGCATTTCCAGCGGCTGCAGACCTTTATCAGGGACAAGGTCGCCGATATGAAGCCGATGGACCGGTATTTCACGCATAAGGGTTAGGGCGATATTGAGAGCCGGGCTCAAAAGTCCGCCATATGTGAGCTGCGCGTGTGAGGTTATGAGGCAAGCGGCGCAATCGTCAGCCGTCGTCGATGCGGCCGGAGTGAGCGCCCCCGGCCGCACGTCATTACCGGTTGATTGTCAGCACGGCCGAAGCCGTCCCGCCGCGACCGTCCGAGACCGAGAACGGAATCGTCAGGGTCCATACGCCGGGGTTAAGAACGAAATTGTAAGTCGTGCCCGGGCTGGTGACGGTCAATGTATCGCCGTCCGGATCGGAACACTTGTGCAGGAAGCCTACGGTCCCGCTGGCCGTGGCGTA
>CBIHPL010000056.1:0-11429 GCA_966212005.1 uncultured Asticcacaulis sp. | reverse complement strand
GGTGAACGCCAGATCACCATCGACTGCGACGTCATCCAGGCCGATGGCGGCACGCGCACCGCGTCGATCACCGGCGCCTGGGTGGCGCTGTCGCAGGCGTGTGACAAGCTGGTGGCCGACAAGCTGATCGAGAAATCGCCGATCCTGGACCAGATCGCGGCGATTTCCTGCGGCATCTATGCCGATGCCCCCGTGCTCGACCTCGACTACGACGAAGACTCGACGGCAGAAACCGACGCCAACTTCGTCATCACCGGCAGCGGCCATTCGGTCGAGATCCAGGCAACAGGTGAAAAGCGCGGCTTTTCACGCGATGAATTCAATCAGTTGTTCGACCTGGCCCACGCCGGCTGCAAGACCCTGTTCGGATTGCAGAACGCGGCATTAGGGCGTTAAAGAGACTCTTCTTCATCGTATTCCAGCAGATCGCCCGGGCCGCAATTCAGCGCCCGGCAGAGCACGTCGAGCGTCTTCAGGCGCACCGCCATGGCCGCCTGATCGCGCAGGACTTCGAGATCGCGCACGCTGATGCCCGTGCGATCGGACAGTTCGACGATCGACAGGCGCTTTTTGGCAAGGACTTCGGCGAGTCTTATCCTGATCATATGGTCAAGTCCGCCTCTTTACGCAGTCTCGCGCCTTCCTTGAAGACCTCGGCCAGCACAAAGACGACCAGGACCGAGAACCAGGCTGTGACGGCGCGAAGCCCGTAGAAGGGTTCGAACTTGAGATCGAACATGTTCTCGGCAACGAAACGCGCGGCGTAGCCGAACAGCTCAAGCCCGGCGAGGCCAAAACCTATCCAGCGCAGGCGCAGTGTGTTGTCGGGATGAAAGACGTCGCCTTCGGCGAGCGTCGCCAGCACCTGCCGCGTCCAGTGCATGACCAGCACATAGCCGCCCAGCGAAATGCTGAAGGCCAGCAGAATAACCGCCTGTGATGCCGCCGGCAGATGGGTCGCGATGTTCAGCGGCCGCGCGACCTCCGTGGCCAGATTGGGCACGATCAGAAGCCCCAGGGCCGCCAGAACGGTGACCGCCACCACCACATAAAGGCCGAAATAGACGACATCGAGCGCCGTCTTGAGCAAGCTGGAGATCGAGCGCGGACCTAAAAAGCGCATGGCGGGTTTCCCATTCGCCGCATCTGTACGGCGGCTGCTCCTTGATAAAAGCAGCCGCGTTTTTTGTCACGGGTTACAATGCTCTTTTCATTTGCGGCCATAAGGGTAAAAGGCGCCGCAAAAGGAACATTTCATGCCCCTGTCCCTCATTTCCGGCCAAAAACTGATCGCCGCCACCCATAATCCCGGCAAGGCGGTTGAAATCGCCGGCCTGCTGGGTGGTCGCTTCGAGATCGTCACTGCCGGCAGCCTGAACCTGCCAGAGCCCGATGAGACGGAGATGAGCTTTGTCGGCAATGCCATACTGAAGGCGCGGCATGCGGCGATGAAGGCCGGCATTGTGGCGCTGGCGGACGATTCAGGCCTGAGCATCACGGCGCTTGGCGGAGAGCCGGGTGTATTCAGCGCACGTTGGGCTGGCCCCAACAAGGACTTTGTCCGCGCCGCTGAAGTCATAGAACACAAGCTGCGTATTGCGCGCGAAGCACAAGGTGATGCGTTTAGTCGCCGCGCCTGGTTCACCTGTGCGCTTGCGGTCGCCTGGCCCGAAGGCCATGCCGCCGTCTTCGAAGGTCGGATCGACGGTGAAATCGTCGCGCCACGTGGCGATATGGGTTTTGGCTACGACCCGATCTTCCAGCCGGACGGTTACGACACGACCTTTGCCGAAATGACCGCCGAGGCCAAGGATGCCATCAGCCATCGCCATCTGGCATTTGAGCAGCTGAAGGCGGCGCTATTGTGAATCCGGTCCACTCCAGCGCCCCCTCTCCCCTTGAAAGGGGAGAGGGTTGGGTGCGAGGCGGCGAGCCTGAGGGGTCCAACACGATCAGCCTTTACGTCCACTGGCCTTACTGTTCGCGCATCTGCCCCTACTGCGATTTCAATGTCACGCGCGACCGGGGACAGGCCAGCCAGCGCACCCTGTTCGACGCCATCCTGACCGACCTGAAAAGCCAGGCCGGGATGATCGGGCCGCGCCGGCTGGCCAGCATCTTCTTCGGGGGCGGCACGCCATCTTTGTTACCGCCGGAATGGGTGGCCGAACTGATTGCCTCCGCGCGCGGCCTGTTTGACGACGGCGCCAATATCGAGATTACCCTGGAAGCCAACCCTACCGATGCCGAAACCGGCCGCTACGAAGGCTTCCGCCAGGCAGGGATCAACCGCCTGTCGCTCGGCGTCCAGTCGCTCGATGACGCAGCGCTAAGGTTCCTCGGCCGCAACCACTCCGCTGTCGAAGCCATTCGCGGGATTGAAACGGCACAGAAGGTCTTCGGCCGCGTGTCGCTCGACCTGATCTATGCCCTGCCCGACCAAACGCTTGCGGCCTGGCAAAGCGAACTCAAGGCCGCGATTGCGCTCGGTGTCGAGCATATTTCGCCCTATCAGCTAACTATCGAACCTGCCACCGCCTTTGGCCGCGCTGTCCGCCGCAAGCAATGGGCGCCGCCAAAGGACGACCTGGCCGAAGCCTTCTATTTCCAGACGCAGGGGACGCTGGAGGCACACGGCTTTGAGGCATATGAGGTGTCAAACCACGCCAATGCCACGAAAGCCCGTTCGGCGCACAATGTGCTGATTTGGGAAGGCGTCGACTACATCGGCGTTGGCCCTGGCGCCCATGGCCGGTTGACACGCGACAGCGTCCGTCATGCCACGACCGCGCTCAGCGATCTGAAAGCCTATATTGCTCGCGTCGCGGCGACCGGCGCCGGTCACGACATCGAATCCCTCTCGCCCCTTGAGGCCGAGGAGGAAGCGACCATGCTTGGCCTGCGCCTGTCGGATGGACTCGACCTCAGGCGCACACCCTCGCTCGATCTGGCAACGCGCGCGGCGCCGCTCATTACCGACGGGTTCATGGCTCTGGACGGTCATCGCCTGCGCGCTACGCCACAGGGCCGCGTCCTCCTGGACCGCCTTCTGATGGAATTGCTGGCATAACGGCGTCTGTGCCAATTTTACCGCACCGCACAATAACCGGGGGGTCGCCCCGGCGATAACCGTTGACCCAGGTGGTGAAGCCTGCTGAAAGCCCCGTCCTTCCCGAAACTGAGGTATTCAGATGCTTAAGATTGCTACCATTTCCGCCGTTGCCCTGCTCGCCACCTTCGCAGGTGCAGCGCAAGCCCAGGATGCCGGCAAGTATTATGTCGAAGGCGGTTACGCCAATATCGATTTCAACGGCGAGAACTTCGGTACCGCCAACTTCGGCGCGGGCGTCAAGTTCAACAAGTACTTCGGCGCTGAAGCCAATGCGGCCTTTGGCATTTCCGACCAATCCTACACCGATCAGGGCGTCACCGTCGATGTGAAGGTCGACAACGTCGTCGCCGCTTATCTCGTCGGCTCCTACCCCGTGTCGGCCAATGTCGAGATCTTGGGCCGTATCGGCTACCTGCGCGGTGAACTGAGCTTCGAGTCCGGCAACACCGAGGTTTCGGTCGATGATAATGCCTTTGCCGCCGGCGTTGGCGTTCGCTATTTCCCGAACGGTGGCGTTCATGGCGTTCGCGCCGACTTCACGCGCGCTGACTTTGACGGCAGCGACATCGACCAATTGTCGATCTCCTACGTTCGCCGTTTCTAAGCTTTATTTCCTGTGACGAAAACGCCGCCTTCCCGACCAGGAGGGCGGCGTTTTTGCGTTTGATGGGAGAAGTCTGCTAATCACATAAAATGGAATCCCTGTTCGCCCCACCGCCCCGTCCCGTCACGCCGGGTCTCTATATCGTCGCTACGCCGATCGGCAACCTGCGCGACATAACACTGCGGGCGCTCGATGTACTGCGCGCCGCCGATGTCGTCCTGGCCGAAGACACCCGCGTCGCCGGGAAGCTTTTGTCCGCCTACGATATCAAGAAACCACTGCTGCGTTACGACGACCATGCCGGGCCGCAGGTCCTGCCGCAGATCATCGAGCGCCTGCGTGTCGGCCAGGTCGTGGCGCAAATATCGGACGCTGGCACACCGCTGATTTCCGACCCCGGCTTTCGTCTGGTCGAAGTCGCGCGTGAGACTGGCGCCAATGTTCATCCGATCCCGGGGGCCTCATCGGTCCTGGCGGCGCTGTGCCTGGCGGGCCTGCCGACCGACCGCTTCATGTTCGCCGGCTTCTTGCCTAACAAGTCGGCCGCCCGCCGCACGGCTTTGGGCGAAGTCGCCTCGATTGCCTCGACGCTGATCTTTTTCGAGACCGGGCCTCGCCTGCACGACTCGCTTATCGACATGGCCGAAGTGCTGGGTGATCGCCAGGCCTGCGTCTGCCGCGAACTGACCAAGCTTTACGAAAGCGCCTATCACGGGCGCCTGAGCGATCTGGTCAATGACCCGCACCTGGCCGAGCCGAAAGGCGAGATCGTTATCGTCATCGCGCCGCCATCGCAGGAAAAGCCGTCGGCGGATAATCTCGAAGACGCGCTGAAGCTGGCGCTCGAGCAATTTTCCCCATCGGACGCCGCGCAGCAGCTGGCGCAGATGTTCGGCCTGCCGCGGAAAGTGATCTACCAGAAGGCGCTGGAGATGAAGGGCCGCGATCGTGGATAGGGCCACAACGGGCTTCAAGGCACGCAAACGCGGCCATCTGCTCGAATATGTCGCCCTGATCCACCTGATGCTGAAGGGTTATCGCATCCTGGGGTTCCGCCTGAAAACGCCCAGGGGCGAGATCGATATCCTGGCGCAGAAAGGAAGGCGGCTGGCGGTCGTCGAAGTCAAAAGCCGCATGACGGCGGAGGCCGCGATCGAGTCCGTATCCATATTCCAGCAGGACCGGCTGTGGGAAGCCGGTCTGGCCCTGCAGGCCCGCAAGCCGCAACTGGCAAAACTCGACCTCAATATAGACCTCTATACGCTGGTGCCCGGACAGTGGCCGCGCCACGCAGTCAACGCCTTTGAAAAGGTTGAGCGCTTTTAGCTTGTCATTCTTCCGCCGCCTCCACATATGGAGGCTTGCTTTTTGCGTTCAGTCGCCACGCGGGCTTTCCTCGCGATGGCTCGGGCGCACAGTCGCGCTTGCCGAGGCGCAAGCGGCTCGGAAATATGGAGAGTGTTCATGGCTTTACGCGTCGCCGTCCAGATGGATCCGATCGAACGCATCAACATCGCTGCGGATACGACCTTCCTGCTGATGATGGCAGCACAACGGCGCGGACACGAACTGTGGGTCTATGAGCCCCGCCACCTCAGCCAGGACACCGGTCGCGTTTTCGCCCGTGCCCGAAAGGTAAGCTTGCGCGACGTGAAGGGCGACCACGTCACGCTGGGTGATTTCGAACACCTCGACCTGCATGACGACGTTGATGTCATCCTGATGCGCCAGGACCCGCCCTTTGACGTTGCCTATATCACCGCCACCTATCTGCTCGAAGCCGTCCATCCGAAAACCCTGGTTGTCAACGATCCGCGCTCAGTGCGCGATGCCCCGGAAAAGCTGCTGGCGACGCGGTTCGAAGGCCTGCAGCCCCCGACGCTTATTTCCGCCGATCCGGTGGCGCTCAACGACTTCTTCGCAAAACACGGCGACTGCATCCTGAAGCCCCTGCACGGCGCCGCCGGCAATGGCATAGTCAAGCTGAAGGCCGGCGACCGCAATCTCGACGCCCTGATCGAGATCATGGCCAGCATCAGCCGCGAACCCGTCGTGCTGCAGAAGTTCATCCCGGCGGTCAGCGCCGGTGACAAGCGCATCATCCTGATCGACGGCGAAATCGCCGGCGGCATCAACCGCGTGCCGGAAGAGGGCGCCGTGCGTTCCAACCTTCGGGTCGGCGGCCGTGCCGAGCCCCTGGTCCTGACGGATCGCGACCGCGAGATCTGCGAACGGCTGAAACCCGTTCTCAAGGACCGGGGTCTGATGTTCGTCGGCATCGATGTCATCGGCGACTACCTGACGGAAATCAACGTCACCTCTCCCACGGGCGCCGTGCAGCTGAAGGCCTTCGAAGGAATCGATGCCGGTGACCTATTATGGGATTGCATCGAGGCCAAACGGGAGTCATAAGGCTCCCTTTCCGACCCCTGATAAAGAGGCGGCCGGTGCTTTCATTTTAATTCCTTGTTGCGACCTCCGCGTGGATGCTTTCCCACGGGGATGTGTATTATTGCGCTTTTGTTCGAACTTTGTTCTTGCTTTGTCTATTTCCCTGACCTAGGGTGTGGATAATTTTCCGGGTGAGAGCGGGGGACATTCATGCCAGGGCGCGTGACAACAATTGCGTTCGACGGGGCGGAGGCGCGCCGTGTCGATGCCGAGGTCGTTCTGACTGGCGGACATGTCGGTTTTCAAGTCGTCGGCCTTGGCGACAACGCCGTCGCCGAAAGCCAGGAACGGGTGCGCGGTGCCGTTGCCGGCATAGGGCTGGGCCTGCCGGGCCAGCGTATCGTCGCCAACCTGTCGCCCGCAGACCTCCCCAAGGAAGGCACCCACTACGACCTGCCGATCGCGCTGGCGCTGATGATCGTCATGGGCATCATTCCCCAGGATGCGCTTGACGGCTATGTCTGCGTCGGCGAGCTGAAGCTGGACGGACAGATCGCGGCGATCAGCGGCGCCCTGCCCGCCGCCATAGCCGCCAGCGGTTTCGGCATGGGCCTGGTCTGTCCGCACGACAATGGCCCCGAAGCGGCGTGGGCAGGCGACGCCGTTGATATCCTCGCGCCCAGGTCGCTGGTGGCGCTGATCAACCACTTCAAGGGGCTGGCCATTCTGGAACGTCCTGTCCAGGGCACGTTCCGTGACGCCGGCCATGTTTACGACCTGCGCGAAGTCAAGGGCCAGGAAGTGCCCAAACGTGCCCTGGAAGTGGCCGCGGCGGGTGGACACAATCTGTTGTTCGTGGGTCCTCCCGGATCGGGCAAATCCATGCTGGCCCAGCGATTACCGGGCATATTGCCCGCAATGAACTCCAGGGAACTGCTGGAAACGTCCCAGATCTGGTCGATGGCGGGGCTGATCGCAAAGGGCGAGCTGACGCGCGATCGGCCGTTTCGCAATCCACACCATTCCGCTTCGATGGCCGCGCTGACCGGCGGCGGCGCCCGCGCCCGGCCGGGTGAAGTGTCGCTGGCGCATAACGGCGTGCTGTTCCTGGACGAGTTGCCGGAATTCTCGCCTCAGGCTCTCGACTCCCTCCGCCAGCCGCTGGAAACGTCCGAGGTCGTCGTGGCGCGCGCCAACCATCACATCCGCTATCCCGCGAGGGTACAGCTGATTGCAGCGATGAATCCTTGCCGCTGCGGTCATGGCGTGCCGGTCGGCGGTTCAGGCAAGGGTGCATGCGGCAAGGCGCCACGCTGCCTGCGCGACTACCAGGGCCGCGTATCGGGGCCGCTTATGGATCGCATAGACCTGCAGATCGACGTGCCACCGGTCACCGCCGTCGATCTTGCCCTGCCTGCACCTGCCGAAGGCAGCGCCGAGATCGCCGCACGCGTGGCAACGGCTCGCGAGATGCAGGCCGAACGCGCTCTTAAGCTGGAGTTGCCGCCGGAAAACGCATTGAATGCCACCGCCTATGGCGCGGGACTGGAAAAAATCTGCGCGCTGGACCCGCAGGCCACCGCCCTCCTGACCAAGGCGGCCGAGCAAGCCGGATTGACGGCACGCGGCTGGACGAGGACGTTGCGGCTGGCGCGTACGATTGCCGATCTCGAACAATCGGGCGCCGTGCTGCGCCGCCATGTGGCCGAGGCCCTCGTCTATCGCCGTACCGGCGCCATGGACCCCGAAAACGCGCGGGCGCCCGCATCTTTCAACAGTTTCTGACAACAGACATCCGGCGTCTTTGACCAACCTTAACTTTTGTCATGTAGGGTGGTGCGATCAGAAGTGCAGGATGGCAGAACCGCCGGATGACGATAAACGGTACCCCTGAGGCAGATGGCCAGACGCTGGAAGAGCGGCTGAAGGCGCGCGAAGATTTCTTCCGCCTGATGAGCCACGAAATCCGCACCCCGCTCAATGGTGTCATGGGTATGCTGCAGCTTATGGCGCGCACCTCGCTGACACCGGATCAGCAATCCTACCTGGCGACCGCGCGGGAATCCGGCGAACACCTCCTGACGCTCGTCAACGACCTGCTCGACTATGCCCGCCTTGACGCCGGCCGCATCGAACTCGAAGCCAGCGAAGTGCGTCTTGAACCTCTGCTGCAAGGTGTCGCCGAACTGCTGTCGCCGCGCGCCCATGCCGCCGGCACCGAAATCGTCTGGGCGCTCGATCCGCGCCTGGATACGATCGTTTCCGACGAAGGCCGCCTGCGCCAGATTCTGTTCAACCTGGCCGGCAACGCTCTTAAATTCACCGAAAGCGGCGGCGTGCTCATCCGCGTTTCGCTGACCGAGGACGAGCAGATTCGGCTAAGCGTCCGGGACACCGGTTCCGGTATTGCTCCGGAAGCGCGTTCGCGCATCTTCGAAGAATATGGCCAGGCCGATCCGACCCATGCCACGCGCTATGGCGGAGCGGGCCTTGGCCTTGTCGTCGTGAAGAAGCTGGTCGAAGCGATGGACGGCACGCTGACGCTCGAAAGCGAGGTCGGCACCGGTTCCGAGTTCGCGGTTCAGTTCCGTGCTCCCTTCACCCTGCGTGACGCACCGGCCAAGATCACGGGTCACGACGTGACGCTGATAACCGCCAACAGCGTTCTGGCCGAAGGGGCTCACAGCCACCTCAGCGCCTTCGACACTGCACTAAAAACCGTCACCACGCTGAGAGACGCCGATCTGTCGGCCACCATCGCCCTCTACGACCGCGCCGCATCGACCGGTCCATCAGCCGCGCCGTCCGCACACAGCCTGATCCTGCTGGCGCCCGAAGAACGCAGCGAAATCCCGGCCTGGCGCGATCATGGCTGGGCGGGCTATCTGATCAAGCCCTTGCGCCGGAACTCGCTGATCCAGCGTCTCGATGCCCTGAAATGTCCGCATGCGACCGCGCCCGAGCCCGTTACCCAGGACGATGAACGCGTCGCGGCCGAGTCCGGCCAGGATACCATGGTGCTGCTGGTCGAGGACAATCCTGTCAACGCGCTTCTGGCCTCCATCCTGCTGCAACGCGAAGGCTGCCGCGTCGAGCGCGCAGCTTCGGGCGAAGACGCCCTGGATATGATCAAGACGCGCGCCTTCGATCTGATCTTCATGGACCTGGGTCTTCCGGGTCTCGACGGCCTGGGCACGACACGGGCGTTGCGGGCGTTTGGCTGCAACACGCCGGTCATTGCGCTTACCGCCAATGCCTATGAAGAAGACCGCCGCGCCTGCATGGCTGCCGGCATG
This sequence comes from uncultured Asticcacaulis sp., assembly GCA_966212005.1. Lineage (GTDB taxonomy): Bacteria > Pseudomonadota > Alphaproteobacteria > Caulobacterales > Caulobacteraceae > Asticcacaulis. The sequence continues at coordinate 2,026 of CBIHPL010000056.1, read as the reverse complement.
AACGACTTCCTGACCAAGCCGATCGAGATCGCCGCCTTGCGCGCGCGTCTGGCAACCTGGACCCAAGGCCCGCTCCAGGCCCGCAGCGCCTAGACAGCGCAAGCAAACCCTCCTACGCTCCCTGCCGAAACAGGGACCGTAAAGCATGACCGATACGCCGCAGACGGACGCACCGCGTAAATCCGTTATCGACAGCATCCGGCCCTTTCTAAGCCGGCCCGCCCTGGTGATGATCCTGCTGGGCTTTTCGTCCGGCCTGCCGCTGTCACTGATCTTCGATACGCTTCAGGTCTGGCTGCGTGACGTCGAACTGTCGCTGACGACCATCGGCTATTTCTCGCTCGTTACCTTCGTCTACAGCCTGAAATTCGTCTGGGCTCCCGTGCTTGACCGCGTCGGCCTGCCCGGCCTGACCTTCATGCTGGGCCATCGCCGCGGCTGGATTCTGGTCAGCCAATGCGTCATCATGGCTGGCCTGTGGGTTATCTCCGGCCTGAACCCTCAGCAGCATCTGGGCTGGATGGCGCTCGCCGCCATCGTCATCGGCTTTGCCGGAGCCACGCAGGACATCGTCATCGACGCCTGGCGGATCGAAACCGCCAATGAACAAACCAGCGGCCAGGCCGTCATGGCGACCGCCGCCGCCTGGGGCGCACGCATCGCACCCTTCGTATCGGGTATCGTGCCGCTGGCCATAGCCGATACCATGGGATGGGGGTTCGCCTATGCCTTGATGGCCGCCCTTATGGGTCTTGGCATTATCGGCGTCCTGCTGGCGCCGCGTGGCGTGGAACATACTGTGCGCCCGATCGATTACGGCGATGCCCGTGCCAACCCGGCGGTCGAGCTGATCGAGTGGATGGCTCGCCTTGCTCTTATGGCCCTCGCTATATGTCTGCTGGGCGCAGGCCTGACCGCCAGCATCGAGCTTTTCAAGGGTCTGTTCCCGAGCCAGGACGCCTTTGATGCGGTCAATAAGGTATGGACCGCCAAGGGCACAGGAGTCTTTGTTCAGTTCACGTCGGTCAGCGCTGGTATCTGCCTTCTGTTCGTCACCTGCCTGCCCATTCCAGGCGCGCTGACAAGGCCCGGCGCTTATCTGCGCCAGACCTTCGTCGTGCCGATCATGGCCTTCTTCAACCGTTACGACAATCTGGCCTGGCTTATCTTTGCCACCATCTGCCTCTACCGGATTTCGGACTTCCTGCTGAACGTCAATGGCGCCTTTTATCTCGACCTCGGCTTCGACAAGCTGGCCATTGCCGAGGTGCGCAAGATCTTCGGTGTCGTCATGACCATGATCGGTGTCGGACTCGGCGGTTTCAGCATGACGCGCTTCGGCATCCGGCCCAGCCTGGTGTTCGGCGCGGTCGTGTGCGGCGCCTCGAATATCGCCTATGCCTGGCTGGCGACGCAAGGCAACAGCATCTTTGCCTTCTCCGTCGCGCTGGCCATAGACAATATTTCGGCCGGCGTGGCGGGCACAGTCCTGATCGCCTACATGTCATCGCTGATTTCACAAGGCTATGCGGCGCAGCAATATGCCTTGTTCACCTCGCTCTACGCCCTGCCCGGAAAGCTGCTGGCCTCACAGTCCGGCCGCCTGATCGAGACGGTTGCCCAAGGTGCCGACCATGGCGGCTTAGCCTCAGGGTTGAAAGGCCTGTTTGCCAGCCTGCCCGCCATATCGTACGAAAAACCTGCCGCGACATTGGGCGTCAGCCGCGAAGCGCTGGGCAGCGGTTATGTCGTCTTCTTCGTCTATACAGCCGTCATCGGCTTTATCGCCATCATCCTGAGCGCCTGGCTGATCCGCGTCCAGAAGGCCCACGACGCGGCCGAAACAGAAGCGGCATCGCAGGGGTAGGCAAAGCATGAGGCCTCGTGTAAACGCGCGGCATCATTTCCTCCCCACACGGATAAAGCTCCATGCCCGCCGCTGCCCCCATAACCCCCCCCCCCCCGATAGGGAAACCCCCACCCGCCCCTATATCACGGTGCCCCCAAACCGGGCCGGTTTTAACCC
>CBIHPL010000055.1:0-11698 GCA_966212005.1 uncultured Asticcacaulis sp. | reverse complement strand
GGTTTCAACGCGCTTTGGACCGAAATGACCAAGCTCAATACCGAGATGGAAGCGGTCCTCACGGTTAATGAGCGCAAGCTGTCCTTCAAGCGCGCCGCCGGGCCTTTGCTGCGCGCCACCTTCTCTGAGCTGTGCGGCGTCTATAACGGTCCCGCCGACTATCTCGAAATCGCCGAACGCTTTACGACGGTGTTCATCGAGAACGTGCCGGTGCTGGGGCCGCACAACCGCAACGAAGCCCGCCGGTTCGTGACGCTGATCGATGCCTTGTATGAAGCCTCGGCCAAGACGGTCATCCTGGCCGAAGCCGAGCCGTCGAAGCTGTATCCGGCCGGTGACGGCGCCTTCGAATTCGAACGCACGGTGTCGCGTCTCGAAGAAATGCGCTCCGAAGACTACCTCAACCGGCGCTGAGTTCCAGGATCGCCTTTGCCTGCTCCAGATGCAGGCGCTCGATCATCTCGCCATCGACTGAAATCACGCCGTCGTCCGAGCCTTCGAATGCCGCGACGACTGCCCGGGCCCAGGTAATTTCGGCCTCCGATGGCGAAAACGCCTGGTTCGCCGCCGCGATCTGGCTGGGATGGATCAAGGTCTTGCCGTCGAACCCCAGGCTTCGGCCCTGATCGCACTCGGCGGCAAAACCGACCTCATCCGCAAACTGATTGTAAACACCGTCGAGTGCGACCAAATCGTGCACGCGGGCATGCAGTACGATCTGCGACAATGCGGCCAAGATATCCTGGCGCCCCTCCATTGGCCGGGTCCGCAAGCCCTTGCGCAGGTCATTCGGCCCGGCGACCAGGCCCTTCAACCCAACGACCGGAGCGATCTCAGCCAGATTGACGACGCCGCGCGGCGTCTCGATCATGGCCCAGACGCTGGTGCCGCGAGGCAAGGCATCACGTACGATGTAAAGCGTTTCGGCCGTTTCGACCTTGGGCACGACAATGCCCGTGACCGTCTTGTTGCGCAGCAGATGGCTCAGCGCGTCGACCGTGGCCGTCAGATGCCCGGGATCGATGCGCACCAGGACGTGCCTGGCCTCAAAGCCTCCGGCTTCCAGCGTCGCGACCAGTCCGGCCAGGGCGCCGGCCCAGCCGCCGGGCGCGACGGCGTCTTCCAGGTCGAAAATCAGCGTGTCGCAGACGAGGCTCGGCGCCTTGCCGAGCGCCTTTGCGTTGCCGCAGGGAACGAACAGGGCGGAGCGGTGCCGGGCGGTGGTCATGGATCAACCCTTTGGGCTTATTGGAACTAAGTTTGGCCTAAGCCATGAAAACCCTTGTAAGCGCACAAAGCGGCCCTCATATTGTCTAACAGGCGGACTATCAGGCTTTATCGTCTGGGATGTGTCCGGACAAGATTTATACGGGGAATTACCTCAATGGCTGACTATGACGGTCAAATCGCACAGGGCCGCGGCTCTGTAAAAACAGACACCAAGGATACGTCCATCGACCTTGGCATGCGCAACTTCCTGCTCGGCATCTATCAAAAGATGGCGCTGGGCCTGGTGGTTACGGGCATGATGGCATGGGCCGTGGCGAACTCGCCGGCCCTTCTGCAACTGCTGTATAACGTTACGCCGGACGGCCGCATCCGCGGCTTTACGATGCTGGGCTGGATTTTCGCCTTCGCCCCCATGGGCCTGAGCTTCATCTCCGGCATGTTCATGAACCGCCTGAACGCGGCGGTGGCCGGCGCCTTCTACTGGGTGTTCGTCGCCGTCATGGGCGTGTCGCTGTCGTCGATCTTCCTGGCCTATACGGGCATGTCGATCGCCAACATCTTCTTCGTGACCGCCGCCACCTTCGGCGTGGTCAGCCTGGTTGGTTACACCACCAAGCGTGACCTGTCGGGCATGAAGGGCTTCCTGATGGCTGCCGTTCTCGGCATCATCATCGCCAGCCTGGGCAACGCGTTCATCTTCAAGAGCGGCCTGATGCAGATGGCGATCTCGGCCATCGGCGTCCTGGTCTTCTCGGCCCTGATCGCCTGGCAGACCCAGTCCTTGAAGCAGATGTACTATGAGTTCGGTGACGCCGGCCAACAGCATCGCGCCGCCCTGACCTATATCGGTGCCCTGTCGCTGTATGTGAACTTCATCAACCTGTTCATCAGCCTGCTGCAACTGTTCGGCGGCCGCCGCTAAGCGGACAGATCGCTCTGAGATGTAAGAAACCCCGGAAGGAGACTTCCGGGGTTTTTGTATGCCTTCTCCCCGCGTGCGGGGAGAAGGTGGTCCGAAGGACCGGATGAGGGGCAAAAAACTATGTCCGCTTGCGCAACTTCGTCGGTAGGCCCCTTACCCCAACCCTCTCCCCGCATGCGGGGAGAGGGGGCTGAAGTGGACTACGCTTAATGGCGCAAATAAAAAAAGGAGCCCATGAAGGCTCCCTTTTGCATTTGGTATTTTGGGGAAAATTAAACGCCCATGCCCTGCTTGGTCGCTTCGGCGCGCTTCTTGAGCAGCTCGTCGAACGCGCCCCAGACGCCCTGGTCGCCGGTCCACTGACCCTTGGTGGCGGCCTTGGAATACTCCGTGGCGCGGGCCTCGAAGAAGTTGGCGTGTTCGACGCCTGACAAGAGGACCTGCAGCCACGGCAGCGGGTTTTCCTTCACGCCGCCATAGACTTCCGGCAGGTCGAGCTGACGCAGGCGCCAGTCGGCGATGTAGCGGATATAGGCCTTGATGTCCTCTGGCGTCATGCCCTGGACCGGACCCATTTCGAAAGCCAGGTCGATGAACTTGTCTTCCATGTTCACGACCGTCTTGCAGCAGTCGACGATGTCGTCGGCGACCGACTTGGTGACGGCCTTCGTTTCCTTGTTGAAGGCGTGGTAGAGCTTGATGATGCCTTCGCAGTGCAGGCTTTCGTCGCGCACCGACCACGACACGATCTGGCCCATGCCCTTCATCTTGTTGAAGCGCGGAAAGTTCATCAGCATGGCGAACGATGCGAACAGCTGCAGGCCTTCGGTGAAGCCGCCGAACCTGGCCAGGGTGCGGCAGACGTCGGCCTCGGTATCGACGCCAAACGTGCCCATATAGTCGTGCTTGTCGCGCATGGCCTGGTAGTCCATGAACGCGCCGAATTCCGATTCCGGCATGCCGATCGTTTCCAGCAGCAGGGCGTAGGCGGCGATATGGACGGTTTCCATGTTCGCGAAGGCCGACATCATCATCTTGATTTCGGTCGGCTTGAAGACGCGCGAATAGCGTTCCAGGTAGTTGTCCTGGACCTCGATGTCCGACTGCGTGAAGAAGCGGAAGATCTGGGTCAGCAGGTTGCGTTCGCTGTCACTCAGCTTGGTCGCCCAGTCCTTGCAATCCTCGCCCAGCGGCACCTCTTCCGGGATCCAGTGGACCTGCTGCTGCTTGCGCCAGAATTCAAAGGCCCAAGGATAGCGGAAAGGCTTGTAGGAATGGCTGGGGGTCAGGAGACCGGCCTTGGACTGCGACAAAATCAGAGAGCTCATACTACCATTCCCGAATCGAAGTTACGCGCCACGTGGCAGGGACATATTCACCACAGCTAGTGGTTAATGACCAGTAAACATCTACATCTTGTGTCTCGTTTTTGGGGATATTTTTCGCCGGCCTTTTCCAACCAGGGAATCAGGGCGCGCCGTGCCAAAAGGTTAACGGGATCGTAGAGGAGAGTCGAGAGGGATTAGTCGCACTTTGCCCTCCCCATCTATGGAGCGCGACATCGCGCGCAATAATCTGTGCGCATCTGTGTAATCTGTGGACAAGCCTTGCGGAGGGGCGAGGAAGGAGCAGGTGGCCGAGGGCCCCTCACCCGATCGCCTTCGCCTAAGGCTTGGCTCTCGTCCTCTCCCCGTAAACAGGGAGAGGGAATTTATGATCCCGTCGCTTTCAGCGAATCCCATGAGCGGGTCAAAGGGGCAGCGCCTGGCCTGGCCTGCTGGCTTTGCAGCCAGGCGAGATTGGCTTCGGCCTGGGCGGGGGGCAGGTCCTGGCGCAGCAGCTTTTCCGCCTCGGCCAGGTTACCGGACAGGCCGAGCACGAGGGCGAGGTTCTGACGGATCTGCATGGTGGCGTCGCGATGGGCGGCCGCGGTCCGCAGCAGGCCCTCGGCGCCCGCCAGATCACCGGCCTCGGCCTTCGACATGGCGATATTGGTCAGGACCGACGGATTGCCGGGCGACAGCTTCAGCGCCGATGCCCATGCGGCTTGAGCTTCCTCCGGGCGGCGGGTCTGGTCATAGGCAACGCCCAGCAGCGAATAGGCCTGCCAGTTGTTCGGCTTCAGCTCGATAATGTGCTTGAGCGGCTCGATGGCATAAAAGGCGTTGCCGGCGCCGATGTGTGATTTGGCGGCAGCCATCAGGACCTGAATATTGTCGGGCGCGAACAACAGGACCTTTTGCGCCGTGTCGGCGGCGTCGGCATTGCGGCCGATGGCGCGCTGGGCGTTGGCCAGATGAAGCCCGATCTCGGCATTGGTCGGGTCGCGGCTGAACTGAAGGGCGAAGAACGCCGCCTGAGCCAGGGGATCGGAGCGCAGCGCCTTGTCGATATCGGCCTTCGTTGCCTTGCGGAAGCTGTCGGTCTCGGCCGCCGGCGTCATGTTGGTCACCGGCGCCTGCGGCTTGTCCTTGCCGAACAGCCCGGCGGACGCCGGCGAAGCCGTTACCAGAACGGCGGCGGTCAGGCAGAAAAGCAGGCGGTCGCGCATGGGAAATCCCCGGGTAAAGCTGCGTTAAGGATTCAGAGACAGGCGTGAATTTAAGGTTAAGGCTCAAATCAATTATTAACGCTGGCCGTGCGACAGTCGGGCTTTCCGGGGAGGGCGCGACTATGGCCGGCTCCCCGCACGCGGAGATTTCTCATGCCCAAGCCCTTGCCAGGCAAGCCCGCCAAAGCCGACCCAACCATTCACGCCTTGTTTGAAGACGAGGCCGAGGCGTTTGTGGCGACGCTGAAGACGGGGCCTTCGGCATTTCTGACGGCGCGAAAGTTCACGGGCAAGGCCGGCAGCCTGGTCGTCCTGCCGGGTGATGGCGGCAAGGGCGAGGGCGGAGCCATGCAGGCCATCTTCGGGCTGGGGGCGCGGGCCGACTACACGCCTCTGGCCTTTCGGGCACTGCCGTCGCAATTGCCGCCCGGGCGCTGGACACTGAAGGCCGATGACGGTCTCGACCGTCACGCCATCCACGCAGCCTGGCACCAGGGCGCCTACCGTTTCGACCGTTATAAGTCGGGTGATCCGAAGGAGGTCGCCACCCTTGACGACAGCGATGTGCCCGACGCCGGCGCGCTGGAAGCCGAGGTGCGCGCGCATCAGTTCGTGCGCGATCTCGTCAATACACCGGCCAACGACATGGGGCCGGCCGATATCGCCGACGCGGCCTTTGCCCTTTCGCTGAGGCACGGCGCCGAATTCCATGTCACGATCGGCGACGAACTGCTGACGGAAAATTACCCCGCTATCCATGCCGTCGGCCGTGCCGCGGCCGAGGACCGGACGCCACGCTTCATGGAGATAAGCTGGCAGGGACCGGGACCGGCCGGGCCAACGGTCGTGCTGGTCGGCAAGGGCGTGACCTTTGATACCGGCGGACTGAATATCAAGACCACCGGCATGGGCCTGATGAAAAAGGACATGGGCGGTGCGGCGCACGCCCTGGCCCTGGGCGACTGGATCATGAGCTGCCGCCTGCCGGTTCGCCTGCACATTCTTGTCGCCGCCGTCGAGAACGCGATTTCCGGCTCGGCGATGCGGCCGGGCGACATCCTGTCGTCGCGGGCCGGCCTGACCATTGAAATGGGCAACAGCGATGCCGAAGGCCGCCTGATTCTTGCCGACGCCCTGGCGCGGGCCGGTGAACTGGAACCCAATCTGACGATCGACTTCGCCACCCTCACCGGCGCGGCGCGCGTGGCACTGGGGCCGGAAGTCATCCCCTTTTATTGCGATGACGAAGATATTGCGCGCCGGTTGGAGGTCTGCGCCCTGGCGCACAACGACCCGGTCTGGCGGATGCCCCTGTGGCCGGGATACAAGGACGCACTCGATTCCGACATCGCCGATATCCGCAACGATCCGGCCGCATGGGCGCAAGCCGGGTCGGTGACGGCCGCCATGTTCCTGCAACGCTTCGCGCCCAAGACCGGCGCCTGGGTACACTTCGATATATATGCCTGGAATCCGCGCGGCCGCAGCGGCTGGCCTGTCGGCGCCGAGGCCCAGACGCTGAGGGCGGTGTATCACCTCATCGCCGGCCTTTGATTATCCAAGGCTTTGGCGTGATTAACCAAAAACATTTTATTTAATTGCATTGCAAACGTTTCTATTGTAGGACAATAGGGACATTTTTCGCGATGCTGTTATATCTGGCTGACCGTGATGTCTCCCAAACAAACTTGGCGCCGCCGAAAATTCGTTTCCCGGTCGGCGCCGTTGCCTCGCTTCCTCACCAGGACAGGCAAGGTTCAGCCCCGTGATCATTGATCGCGGGGCTTTTTTCCGGCCTGTCACAGTCACGCTTCGGTAAGGTCCATTACCAAGGAATTAAAGGGTTTGCGGCGATAAAACCTTCGATTCAGCGTCGCTGTTAACGTCACCTTTGCATCCGTCTGCTAGTCTCACCACATAACAGGTTCATCCGGTTCATCTGTCCCTTGGCAGCGGAGCCGGCTGAGCGCCCCGCATAACCGATGCAAAAGGCACCGTTTGTAATGACCGAGATGAGTGGCGAACCCTTCGACAAGCGTATCACACCCTATAAGGATGGTGTGACCGATCAGGCGCATGAAGGCCTGATCCGCGCCCGATCCTATGTCGCCGGTGAAGTCCTGAGCTGCTATGACGCCAAGGCGCCGATCCTGGCCCAACCGGAACACGGTTCGGAACAATGGGATCAGCTGCTGCTCGGCGAACGTTTCAAGGTCATCGAGCGCAAGCACGATTTCTATTGGGGACAGGCCCTGCGCGACGGCTATGTCGGCTATGTGCCGGTATCGGCTTTTCGCAACGACTGGTACCTGCCGACCCATTACGTCTCGACGCTCCGCACCTATGTATTCGTTGCGCCGAACGTCAAGGCCTCGATCCTGACGGCGATCAGCCTCAATGCCCTGGTCAGCGTCACGCGCTTTGAAAACGGCTTTGCCTATATCAACGACATGGGCTGGGTGTTCGCCAGCCACCTGTCGACCTTCGAAGCCTTTGCCGACGATTTCGTCAGCGTTGCCGAAAGCTATATCAACGCGCCGTACCAATGGGGCGGGCGTGAAAGCATCGGCCTCGACTGCTCCGGCCTGCTGCAGCAGGCGCTCTACGCCTCGGGCTACGGCTGCCCGCGCGACTCCGACATGCAGGCCAAGCTGGGCATAGCGCTCGACGTCCGTCCCGATCTGGACGGCCTGGCGCGCGGTGACCTGGTTTTCTGGAAGGGGCACGTCGCCATCATGGTCGATGAGCAAAACATCATCCACGCCAATGCCCACCACATGAAAGTGGCCGTCGAGCCGCTTGCCGCCGCCGTCAACCGTATCGACGCCTGTGGCTCGGGCGCACCGACGGCCTTCCGCCGCCTTTAATCGGAACCAGGCGGAAATCCGCCCCACTTCCCGGCAAGCCGGGGAGATATAAAAAACCCCGTCGGCATAACCGGCGGGGTTTTTGTTTAACCGTGCGTCGTTCTTAGTGACCGGCGTTGGCGGGCGCCGGAACCGGCGTATTCGGAGAATTGACCGTGGCCTGCGTCGTCGTGGTCGCGGTGCCCGAAGCCTTGGCCGTTGCAGCGGCGGGCGTCGAGGCCGGAGCCGCTTCGGTGCCGGCGGCAACCGCGCCACCATCACCCGTGGCCGGGGTCGCTGTCGCGCCAGGCGCACGCGAAGGGTCCGGCGCCGGAATGGCGTAGCCCGCTGAGCCCATGGTACGTAGGTACGCGATCAGGTTGATGCGGTCTTCCGGCTTCTTGACGCCGGCGAAGGTCATTTTCGTGCCCTTGACCCACTTCGGCGGCGCGCCGAGGAAACCATAGAGCTGGTCGTAGGTCCAGTTCGGTGCTTCACCCTTGTGCGCCACCATGGCGTCCGAGTAGGCGAAGCTGCCGTGCGAAGCGGTCGGACGGCCGACCACGCCCCACAGGTTCGGACCGGTCATGTCGGGCCCACCTTGCGTATCGGTGTGGCAGCTTGAGCACTTCTTGAACGTGGCTTCACCCGCAGCGATGTCCGCAGCGGGAAGAACCGTGCCCCAGTCGGGCGGGGTATCGGCAGCGGCGCCACCGCCACCGGCTTCTTCAACCTCGGCAACTTCGATCAGATAGCCAGGCTTCTTCGGCGCGTGCGTGTCGTAGATCATTTCGGCGCCGATCTTGACGCCCATGATGACCAGACCGGTCGCCAGGACCGCGCCCATAATCTTGTTTACTGTAAGGTCGCCGCTCATATCGCCTGGGATACCCTATAAAATTGAAATCGCAGCGCCCGGACAGGGTCCGGCACGCATCTGCTTGCGTTTGGCTCTCTGACACGCTACCGGCAAATTCGCAAGCGGGCATTTGCCTCGGTAAGGCCATTTTTGGCCCTACCGAGGCAAATCGCCGCATCTTTTTCGCTCAAGTGCCGCGGGGCTCCTCGCACGCGCTCGGGCGCGCAGTCGCGCTTGCCAAATGCTCCCCGCATTTGGAAGCCTAGCCCATTAAGGAAATCCAGAGTCATGACTTCGCCGACACCACGCAAGATCGCCTACCAGGGCGAGCCGGGGGCATTCAGCCATCAGGCCATCAAGCGTTGGTTTGGCGACTTTACCGCCTCGCCCTATCCGACATTTGAGGCGGCCTTTGCCGCCGTGACGTCGGGCGAATGCGAAATGGGCATGATTCCCGTCGAAAATTCCGTCGCCGGCCGTGTCTCGGACGTCCACCATCTGTTGCCGCATTCGGGCCTCAAGATCATCGGCGAACGCTTTCTGCCGATCGAAATGAACCTGATGGCGCCTCCGGGCACGAAGCTTTCGGACATCAAGGTCGCCGCCTCGCACGCCATGGCCCTGCTTCAATGCCGCAACTCCCTGCGCGAACTGGGTATTACCGCTGAGGTCTTTCACGATACGGCCGGCGCAGCCCGCGCCCTGTCGCAGTCACGTGAACCCGGCCGCGCCGCCATCGCGCCGGAAGTCGCCGCCGAGCTGTACGGCCTGGAAATTCTCAAGCGCAACATGGAAGACGCCCGCCACAACACGACGCGTTTCCTGGTGCTGACGACCGAAGACCGTGTGACGCCGCCGCCGGTCGAGACCGAGTGCATGACCAGTTTTGTATTTCGGGTCCGCAATGTCGCGGCCTCGCTCTACAAGGCCCTGGGCGGTTTCGCCACGAATGGCGTCAACATGACCAAGCTGGAAAGCTATATCGAAAACGGCGTCTTCGCCTCGACCTTCTTCTACTGCGATGTCGAAGGCAGGCCTTCGGATCCCGGCCTGGCGCGGGCGTTGGAGGAGCTTCAGTTCTTTGCCACCAAACTGGAAATCCTCGGCACCTATCCGCTGGATCCTTTCCGCCGCACGGACGCGCAGCGCCAATGACGCCGGAAGACCGTATCGTCGTGCTTGAGGAAATGGTGGCGCATCAGGCCAAGACCATCGACGAGCTGTCCGACCAGCTGGCCGAACAGTGGAAGGTGGTCGACCGCATGAAGCGTTCGCTGGAGATTTTGGGAGAACGGTTGATCGGCCTTGAAGACCGGTCAACCGAGGCCGCGCCGGTCACCAAGCCGCCGCACTACTGATTTCGAACAACGTTATATGCGGTGCAAACGTTTCGCACCGGCACTCGCAATCACCATTTGTTTCCCCAAGGACACATAAGACACTTTTGCACAGGTTGGCCTTGCCGTAGCCACATTCGGCGGTCATATCGTTCGCAATCGCACAAATTCCCGATTGCGCGTACCGAGCCCGTTTCAAAATGTCAGAGAACGTCCAAACCACTTCCCGTCTGGTGCAGCTTCCGCGCGTCACTCCGCCGGAAAACGAGAAGCTGTCGGATGTCCTGAAGCGACTGGCCAACCGGCCGGGCGAGGGCGCCGTGGCGATTTCGGATCTGCTTTACGCCATGCGTGACCGCGCCATCGCGGCGCTTCTTTTCGTTTTTGCGCTGCCGATCGCCCTGCCCATGCCGCCGGGCGCCTCGGCCATTCTGGGTCTGCCGCTGATCTTCCTGGCGCTGCAACTGGCCCTGGGCAAGCAGCCGTGGCTGCCGAAGTTCATCACCAAACAGTCGATGCCCAAGGCCAGCTTCAAGGTCATGGTCGAAAAGATCGTGCCGTGGCAGATGCGCGCTGAGCGCCTGCTGAAGCCGCGCCTGTCGTTTTTGACCGCCCCAACCTTTGAGCGCGTTGCCGGCTGGGTTTGTCTGCTGATGGCTGTGATCCTTTTCCTGCCGATCCCGTTAGGCAACATGCTGCCGGCGTTCACCATCTGCGTGTTTGCCCTGGGCCTGCTGGAAAAGGACGGCGCCTGGATCATCACCGGTTTTGTCTCGGCGATCGTCTCGTGCGTGCTGGTGTCGGGTGTCGTCGCCGCGACTGTTGCCGCCATCGTCTTCCTGGTGAAGCAGGCGCTGGGTATCTTCTAAGCTACTGGAGCTTTCCGGTCTTGGTGGCGGCTTGATAGACGCTGTCGACCGCCTGCGGAACGATCGGACCGGCCAGTTTGTCGCTGATCGTTCCGTCCGGCATGACGATAAATGTCTCCGGCACGCCGGTAATGCCCATCTGCACCCCTATGCGCGCGTCCGGATCGCTCAACGTCCGGACGTACGGGTTTTCGTGCTGGTTAAGGAAGTTGCGCGTGTCCTGCGGCTGGTCCTTCCAGGCGATGCCGATGATCGGCACGCCCTTGGCCTTCAACGCCAGCAGTTGCGGGTTTTCGGCGATGCACGGCACGCACCACGATGCGAAGATATTGACGACGATGGGCCGGTCGTAGGCGGCTGCCAGTGTCTTCAGGTCCTGCAGGCTGCCGTCGTCGAGATCGGCCAGGGTCTGGGTCGGCACCGACTTGCCGATCATCTCGCGCGGTTCGTAGCTAGGCTTCTTGTGAAAGTTGAACCAGCCGAGAACGGCCAGCAGGCCCGCGAGCACGATCAGCGGCACGAACGCCAGGACGCGCTTCACTTCTTCGTCTCCGCCACCGCGGCCTGCAGCGCCGCAAGCTGCTTCTTGCGCTCGGTATGGGCGCGCAGGGTCAATACCACCAGGCCGATCAGCCCCAGTGCCGTGGCGCCATAAGAGCCCCAGACGAAAAAGACGTATTTGCCCATGTCGAGATCGAGATGCATCAGTTCAAACTCAGTCAGTTCAGGGTCAATCTGGCGCGCAAGGCGCGGTACTTGCGATTGAGGATTTCGGAATCGAGCCGGATCAGGAACAGCCACAGCATGAGGAACAGGTAGGCCAGTCCCATGACATAGAGTGGCCAGCGCATCGAGGCTTCTATGGTCGGTCCACCCTTGACGAAGATCGATGCGCCCTGGTGCAGGCTGTTCCACCATTCGACGGAAAACTTGATGACCGGCAGGTTGATCAGGCCGACAAGCGCCAGGATGGCGGTCGACCTGGCGGGGGGCTGCGCCTCCAAGCGCGAGGCAGGGCGCGCGCAATAGCCCGGGTTGAACAGGGACAGCGCCCCCCCCCCCGGCCGTCGGCCGGCCCCATTGC
>CBIHPL010000054.1:0-11731 GCA_966212005.1 uncultured Asticcacaulis sp. | reverse complement strand
GGCCAGCGATACCAGCGCCGCCGCCAGCGCGCCGAAGAACATGCGAAAGCCCGACAACTGCGCCCTGCGGTCGGGATCGGATGTGATCCGGCCCGAAAGCGCCGCATACGGAATATTGACCAGCGCATAGACCGTGCGAAAGATCAGATGGCTGATCAACATGAAGATCGCCAAAGCGTAGTCTTCCAGCGGTGGCCGGTAGTAGAGCAGACAAAAGCTGAGGCCCAGCAAGGGCCCGCCGATCAAGAGGTATGGCCGGTAGGCACCCCACCGCGTGCGCGTGCGGTCGGCCGCCATGCCGATGAGCGGATCGATGATACCGTCCCAGACCGACGCCACCAGATAGATCAGGCCGGCGGTGGCGGGCGATAACCCAACCACTTCGGTATAGTAGAACAGCAGGAACAGACTGACGCTTTGCCAGTAGAGATTACAGGCGAAATCCCCGAGGCCGTAGACGGCCGCGCCCCTGAGACCTATTCCTGCCGGCCGGTCCTCAGCCATTCAGGGTGAAGGTCGCAGGCGTGCCGCCCGTCGCCGAGGGCGCCACCCAGACGAGGAATGCGCCGGCTTCGGCTTCGGTCTTCAGGTCCGCCTGGACGAAGGCGAGGTCGGAACGCTTAAGCGTGAACTCCACCCGCTTACGCTCACCGGCCTTCAGCGTCACGCGTTTGAAACCTTTCAGCAGACGGATCGGCTGGACCAGGCTTGCGACCTTGTCGTGGATATAGAGCTGGACCACTTCGTCGGCGTCGCGCCCGCCGGTATTGGCGATCTCGGCGCTGACGGTAAGCGAGCCGTTCCAGTCGAGCGCCGCGCCGCTGACCATGGTCGCGCCATATTCGACGGTCGAATAGGTCAGGCCGTGGCCGAACGGATAGAGGGCCTCATTGGTGACTTCGCGATAGCGCGTCTTGTATTCCGCCACCTTGGGGTCAAGCTGCGGACGGCCGCTGACGCGGTGATTGTAGGAGTAGGGCTGCTGGCCAGACGCCTGCGGGAAGCTGACCGGCAGGCGCCCCGACGGCGCATGGTCGCCGAAGAGAATGTCGGCGATGGCGTTGCCGGTTTCCGAGCCGAGGAACCAGGTGGCGAGGATGGCATCGGCGTCGCGCGCCGCACCCGTCAGCGCCAGCGCCCGGCCGTGACGCAGCAGAATGATTGTCGGCTTGCCAGCCGCCTTAACCGCTTCGATCAGCGCCAGTTGCGCCGCCGGCAGCGAGATGTCGGTGCGCGCCTGGGCCTCGCCCGACATGTTCTCCGCTTCACCGACCGCGAAGATGACGACGTCAGAGGCCCTGGCAGCGGCAACCGCTTCGTCGATCCCGCCCGGCACGGCGGCGTCGAAATCGCAGCCCTTGACCACGGTGACGTCCTTGGTGACGGCGCGCAAACCTTCCTCAATGGTCACGCCCTTGGCGCGGTCGGGAAAGACCGACCACGGTCCCGGCAGGTTATGGCGGTCGGCCCCCAGCGGTCCGAGCAGGGCGATCTTGCGGCCGGACTTGGCCAGCGGCAGCAGGGCGTTGTCGTTCTTCAGCAGCACGATCGAACGGCGGCCGGCTTCGCGCGCCAGGGCGACGATCTCCTTGGAGCGGACATCGGTCTTTTCGCGCTTGGCGTCCATGGAGCGGTAGGGATTGTCGAACAGGCCCAGCGCCTTTTTGACCCTTAAGGTGCGGCGCACGGCTTCATCGAGCACGGCCATCGGCACTTCGCCATCGGCAACCAGCGACGGCAGGTGCTTCATGTAGAGACCCGACTGCATCGACATGTCGCAGCCGGCCATGATCGCCTTTTTCGTGGCGTCGCGGCCGTCGGCGGCATAGCCATGCAGGATCAGCTCTTCCTCGGAGGTGTAGTCGGACACGACCAGGCCGGTGAAGCCCCACTCATTGCGCAGGATCTCGGTCAGCAGGTGGCGGTTGGCCGTCGCCGGCACGCCCGCGACGTCGTTGAAACTCGACATGAAGCTCATGACGCCGGCGTCGAGTCCGGCCTTGAACGGCGGCAGGTGGACTTCGCGCAGCGTCGTTTCGGGGATGTCGACCGTGGCATATTCCAGCCCGCCCTGGACGGCGCCGTAAGCCGCGAAGTGCTTCATGGTGGCCAGCATCGAGCGGCCATCCTTGAGGTCATCGCCCTGGAAACCCTTGACGCGGGCGGTCGCCAGCACGTTGCCGAGGTAGGTGTCTTCACCGGCGCCTTCGACGACACGGCCCCAGCGCTGGTCGCGGGCGATGTCGACCATGGGCGCGAAGGTCCAGTGCAGGCCGACGGCGGTCGATTCGATCGCCGCGGCGCGCGCCGTGCGGTAGGCCAGGTCGGCGTCGAACGAAGCCGCTTCACCCAGCGGCACCGGGAAGGTGGTGCGCAAGCCGTGGATGATGTCGGCGGCGAAAATCAGCGGGATCTTGTGCGGCGATTCCTCGACCGCGACCTTCTGCAGTTCGCGCGCCCCGGCGACACCGATGCCATTGAACAGGCCGGTGATCTCACCCTTGCGGATGCGCGCCTTGACCTCGTCCCTGGTCTGGGCGATCGCGGCCGGATTGACATTGCCGAAGTCCGGCCGCGTCAGGTCGGCATAGAGGCTGAGCTGACCGGCCTTTTCCTCGACAGACATCGACGCGATCAGCTTCTCGATAAAGGGATCGGGCGCGGCGGTGACCTTCGCCAGCGCCGGTGCGACGACCGGCAGGAAGGCGGCCGAGGCGACGGCGCCCTTGAGGAAGAACCGGCGGGAGGGCGTAAAAGCGGTCATGGGTTTATCCTCTTCTGCTTTCGGGAAATTTTCAATGTCATCTTGCTGGCTCCAGCGAGACGACAGCGCGAGCTGCGCGGATCAGGATTTCGCTACGAGCGTCCGGTTTGACAGCCTTGCCGTCGACGCGGACGGCGGCCGTGCCGAAAGGGGTGAGGTCGAACGCGAAACCGCCGGGTGGCGGGGCCTTGGCACCGAGCGTGATCTCGATGGCCGCGCCCTTGCGGCGGGCCGTCAGCGACAGCGGGCCATAGGGGGTTTGCAGATTGTCGAGCCTGGCGCCCTCACCTTCGGCCCACTTCGGATCGAAGCCCGACAGCAAGACCATCTGTTCTGCTTCGGGCCGTTCATAGGCGAAGAGATCGAGCGCGACGCGCAAATAATCCGACTCGACCCAGCCGTGCGGCAGGTCGCCGATAAACAGTGGCTGGCGATAGGGCGTGGTAATGACCTCGCCCCACTGGAACCATTCCTTGGGCGATTGGTCGGCAAGGAACATGTCGAGCGCCTGGCGGGCGCGTTCGGGCTGTTTCAGACGCAGGAAGGCGCCGACATTGCGCAGCTCATACGGCGTGTAGACATTGGGCGTCTGACGGCGCGGCATCAGGGTTTTTGCCCAGTAACGCTCGAAGGTCCGGCGCTTCAGGGCTTCGGGGATGTCGGACGCGTAGGCGCCTGCGGTCAGACCCATGGTGATCGAGGTCGGGTCATAGTCGCCGCGATCGGCAGCGCCTGCGACGACGTCCTGGCCGTAATGCGTAGCGGTGGCGGCAATTGAGGCGCTGAGGTCGCGGGCAAAGGCCTTGCCCTGGCCGTCGATCGTCTTGGCGTCAGCCTCGCGGCCCAAAGCCTTGGCCATCAGCGCCGCGCCACGATAGCCTTTCAGCGCCCAGAAGTTATCCCAGTAGGCATAGGCCGCCTTGTCGGAATAGCCTTCGTGGCTGATCGACGGCGGCAGCAATCCACGGAAGCGGGGCTCGGTTTGCGGCGACAGGTTCTGCTGACGCAGGCCTTCCTGATAGCGAATGGCGCCGGAGACCTGCGGCCAGTAGGGCGCGATCTCCGAAGGCGGCACACCATAGCGGATCAGCTCGCCGGCCAGCCAGGCCAGTTCGCCGTGACTGTCGTTTTCCGGCGTCGGATCGGCGCCGCGCGCATCGACGCAGCACGGCACCTTGCCAGTGTCGAAACTCATGGGGGCATAGGCATTGAAGAAGCGCAAAGCCTCTTCCGTCAGCCCCATGCGCAGCAGGCCTTCGGACATCATGGCGCCGTCGCGTATCCACGACCGGTCATAGGACCGCGCGCCGGGCTTCAGCCAGTCGCCGTCCATCAGCATCAACTGATAGCCGAGCGCGAGTTTGAGACTGTCCGAGATGGGCGGCGCGCCCTTGGGCAGGCTGAGATGGGTCTGGCCCAGGCGCTGCTGCCAGCCGGCGCGGACGGTCTTCGCCCGCTGGTCGGCCCAGGCGACCGGGTCAGTGACCTGGGGCGCCGGAGACGCGTCGGTGAGCGGAAAGGCAAGCACAATGCTGCGTGTCTCGCCGGCCTTCAGGACCACATCGTAGCCGATGACGGCCGAAGCCATGCCGTCGGCATCGCTGACCCTTGTCTGTTGTTGGCCCGTCAGGAAGCCCGAGACCGTCACCTGCGTCGGTGGGGTCAAAAGCCACAGCGGCTGGTCGTCGATGCGCAAGGTATTGCCGTCGTGCGTCAGGGTGCGGATCGGCGCGAACCCGCCCGGCCGCGTCAGGAACTGCGTCGGTGGATTGACCTGCATCGGCTGGACGTGGAGATCAAGGCGCACCGTCGTATCGGCGGCCGCACGCAGGTCATAGCGCACCAGTCCGGAGGGCGATTTGCCGTCACCATAGGCCAGCGGCGCGATGGTCATGGTCACCGGCCCGGCCTGCCACACGACTTGGGGCAGGGGCAGGCGCTCAGAATCGGCGACCGGTGTCACCTTTGCCTGCGCCCAGGTGTAGCGCTGGCCAGCGACGGTCAGGACCGGCGCCAGCGACGGGCGCTCCGGCCCCAGTTCGACCGCGCCGTCTTCGGACAGTAGTGCGGCGCGCGCGCCACCATGGGCCACGCCGACAACGGTCCAGTAGCTTTGCTCGAGGAACCCGCGCAGATAGTCGCCGCGTGGCGCGGTCTTTGCCAGGTGCGTGAGCAGCGCATTCGGCTTTGCCCCCATCTCCAGCGGCAGCAACGTAGCTTCGTTCAGCCGCCCCTGCCCGTCGATCCGGACATAGCGTGCATCGACTTCGCCGAGCGTCACATAGTCCGTGCCACCATCGCTGCCGGTAACGGTGCGAAGATTACGGAACGTCTTGCCGTCGTCGGACACGGCGATGTCGTAGCGCGGCGGCGCCTGGCCCCAGTCGAGCTTCAGGCCGCCGAACGGCCGCACGCGCGTAAGATCGAGCGTCACGGTTTTTGCGGCCTTGCCGGTCGCAGCATTGCCGTCTATGGCTGCGGCAATATCCGCCTTCAAAGGCGCTTCGGTCTTGGGCTCAGGCGCTTCGGCGCGCCACGTCACCGGGCCGACTTCGAGCCAGCCCGACGCCGCGCCTTTCGCGGTCTTGACGACGACCACCTCCATGCGCCTGCCGCCCTTGAAGGTCTTGTCGGACGCCGGTCCCCAGGCGAAGTCGATATGGCGCGGACGGATACGCAACACCGTGCCGTCCTTCGAAGGGACAAAGCCCGGCCGGGTCGCCCACCAGACATTGTCGCCCGACGCATCGGTGAACTTGATCTGCAGGTCATTGCCCGCCCCTTCGCCGCGCACCGGTATCTCGATGACGAAGTTTTCCGGCGCTGAAAAATCGAGCGGGTGGATCATGAAGGCATAGCCCGCGCCGGCAAAACCGTAGTCGAGCCGCGCAGTCTCACCGCCCGTCGCCTTCGATGTCACGCCTTCGGACGCACCGGCGGTCCAGGCGCCAGGCCCGACCAGAGGCGTATCGGCCACGGCAGGACCGCAGCACATCATCAGGACAGCAAGAGCGCAGGCCAGACGCATCACAGGGCCTCGAAACCGGCCAGTGTCAGGCCGCGCTGTAGTGGCACGCACCCCTTCATCAGCCGCCACAACAGGCCCGAACGCGCGTTCTCGATGCTGCTTAGGATCGGCCCCTGGTCGATGCCGATATAGTCGTTCGACACCCAGCCGGCCGTCTTCGTCTGCTTGCCTTCGCGCGACGGATAGTCGGTGACGAAGGTCGGGTTGAAGCTGTCCTTGAAGCCATACTTGTCGTAGATATCGGAACCATAGCGCGCCTTCATCGCCCTGGCCGCCGCCAGCGATTCCACCGGCGTGAACATGATCGAGCCCAGGGCTGCCGTCGGCGCAATCGTGCCGTCGTCGAATGTGTGGTCGAGGCCCGGACCGCGCGCCGAATAGGAACGGAACTGGCGCTCGACACCGTCAAGCGTCAGCTTGACATCGGCCGGACCGTCGCAGGCTGTAAAGCCCCAGATGTCCGGGCCATAGTCCTTGAAGCCCATAGGATTATTGATGGCGTAGTTGCGTTGCGACAAGGTGGCGCGGCGCGAATTCTCGAAATAGTCGAAGCCCTTGCTGCGCATATAGGCGTCGGCAATGCCGCGATAGTCGATCCAGACGTGGTTGTACTGGTGGCCGAACAGGGCGTGGAAGCCTAGATGCACATAGCCATTGTTGAGGCCGAAGGTCTCTTCGTAGGTCGAACACCAGACCTCGTAAGCCTTTGGATCGATCGGATGAGTCGGTGACGCCATGGCCAGCAGATAGATCATCATGCCTTCGTAATAGCCCTGCCACTCGGCCTTGATGAAGCCGGTTTCCGGATGCCAGCCCATGGTCTGGCGGCCCGACGGGCGTTGCATGAAGGTCCAGTCGACGCGCTCATAAAGGGCATTGGCCAGGCGGCGGATGTCGGTCTCGACCGTATCGCCGCCGCTGAAATATTGCGCGGCACAGAGCGCGCCCATCAGCAGCAAAGCCGTATCGACCGACGACAGTTCGCATTGCTTGTAGCGCGTGCCGTCTTCGAAATTCAGGAAGTGGTAGAAGTAGCCCTTGTATCCCGCCGTGCCGGATGATGCCTCGCCCTGCGGCAGTTTATAGAGGAAATCGAGCGTGTTGCGCGTGCGCTCGGCCGCCTTGGCGCGGCTGACATAGCCGGACTCGGCGCCGATGACATAGGCGTTGAAGGCAAAGCCGATGGCGGCCACCGAGGAAAAGGTACGCGTCGGCCACCGGTCCGGCGTCAGGCCCGTACGGTGATCGGTAATCTCCCAGAAAAAGCGGAAGACACGTTTGTGCAGGTCCGCCAGCAACGGATCGGCAAATGCGGATTTGGCTTCGGGGCCGATATCGCGGCCCGGCAGATGCGCGCAGCCCCCCAGCGCGAGAAGACCCACGCGCGACGGGTCGGTTTCAACAAAGACATGGCAGACTTTCCGGGCAGCGGACTTTCTTGTTTTGTCCCCGAGAAAGGACCGGAGGCTCCGGGAAAAAGCCTCCGGCCATCAGGGGCAGCAACCTCACGCCGCAGGGGAAGACAAGCACGGCTGAGGCGGATGTCCGGCACGCGCGCTTAGGGAGACGGACGCGCACCGGGCATTGGAGACCAGGTCCTCCGCGCCCCCGGAAAGGCGCGGAGGAACCGGGTTTACCATTTGTAAGTCAGGCCGACCGGGAAGGAGCGCGACGGCCCCACCTGGACCTTGTTGTCGGGCTCGAGGCTTGCACCCGAGCCGCCGTTAAAGCCGCCGGTCCAGCCGGAGTAGGCGCGATTGACCGTGTCGAACAGGTTGTAGATCTGGCCATCGACCGTAACCATCTGGCCGTTCGGCAGGGTGAAGTCCTTGGACAGGCGCAGATCGACCTGCGAGAAGCCCTTCTTCGGCCAGTAATAGCCGTCTATGATGCGCAGCGCCGGCCCGGTATTGTCGATCGACTGGAAGGGGGCGCCAGAGGCCAGGGTGACGATCGTCGACACACGTGTGTCCCATGGACCCGAAACGATGCCGGAACCGACGAAACGCCACTTGTCGACGCCTTCGGCGTGGTGCATGCCGCTGTCACGCGGATTGGCGTAGTCGAAGATGAACTGGTCGTTGTGACCGTTCATTTCGGCATCGGCCAGGGTCAGGGTGGCGGTGAAGCCGTACTTCGACTCGGCCGTCCATGGCTTGTCGGCATTGAGGTACAGGGCCGTGTAATTGGCTTCGCGATCGTTGGTCGAAATGATCAGGGCGCCATAACCCGGCAGCCCGTTGCCCCAGGGCTGGCAGGCATATTGCGGGCCGTACTGGCACCATGAGCCGTCCGGCAGGCGGTTGCCAAGCACCCAGTTGAACAGGTTGGCGTACTTGATGTGGGAGATGGTCGCCGAGGTGTTGATGGCGCCCAGGCGCTTGCGGACGCCAATATTGAACTGATCCGAATAGGGCACCTTGACGTCGTTCTTGAGCGCGAAGACCTCGCCCTTGATGTTCAGCGACTTGGCCAGCGCGACCAGAGCTTCCGGGTTGCCGAAATAGCCCGCGTTCCAGTCCGCCGTGGTCGGATCCGTATCGGTGTTGCCGCCAGCGCGGAAATTGATCTGGGCAACGTGGATCTGGGCCCGGCGCGTTTCCGTCTGGGCGCTGTCGTAGATGGTGCGGTCGTAATAGCGCCCGTAACCGCCGAAGATGACCAGGTCGCGGTCGCCATGGACGTCATACGAGAAACCGACGCGCGGCGCGATGCCGCCCATGAAGCTTTCGCGGTTGCTGCCGGTCGAGATATAGTCGTCCGGGTTGAAGGCGACATTGAAGCCTGCGGTCGAACGCATGAGGGCCGCGACATCCGCCGGCGTGACGAAGTCATTGTTGAGCATATTGGACTCGTAGTCCCAACGCACGCCCAGGTTCACCGTCCAGTGCTCGTCGATGGTCCAGTCGTCCTGGATGTAGACGCCGAACTGCATATTGTTCGAGGTGATGCGGGGATTGCCGTCGGCGATCTTGACGGCATAGGGCACGTTGTTCGACGCACCATAGACGTAGGACGAGGCGTTATAGAAGTATTCCGGATTGGCGGCGCGGTCGTTTTCTTCGGCGGTATACTTGTAGTTGGCAACCTTGAAGCCGCCCTTGATGACGTGCGTGCCGTGCCACTCCGTGCCGATCAGGGTGATGTCGTTGCGCAGGGTCAGGCTTTCCTGGCCCTTGACCTGCGAATAGGACGCGCCGCCGAAAGTCGCCCAGACGGTATTGATGTCATTGGTGCCGCCGGTAAGGGTGATGGCCGGCGAGGTCGACAGCGACGACTGGCGCCATTGCGCGTCCTCGTAGCTGAGCTGCATGTCGTTGAGCAGGTTGCCGGCGCGGTGACGCCACTTGACGCCGACACCCTTGATTTCCTGATCGAAGGTCGAGCCGCGTTCATAGGCCGTCGTGCCGCCGAAGTTGCGCAGATCGTCTTCCTTGCGCAGCTTGTAGGTCACATCGACCGTATTGTCGTCATCGGCGAACCAGGTCAGCTTGCCGAAATACATGTCCTGCTGGAAGTCCTTGGCAAAGTCGCCGTTGTAGGCGGCGGCCAGGGCCTGGGTCAGGGTCGGGTTGGCGGTGTTGAACGCGGCGTTGTTCTGCATGTTGACGGCGTCGGTCGGACGCTTGTCCTTGCGGCCTTCATAGGCAGCGTAGAAATGCAGCTTGTTCTTGATGATCGGACCGCCGATGTCGAACCCGTACTCGGTGTTCTCATAATCCGGCTTGTCGCCGGTCACATAATAGGGCTGGCCGATCATGTCCTTGGTCTGGAGCGTTCCGAAGACCGTGCCGTGGAACTGCGTGCCGCCGGTCTTGGTAATGGCGGTGATAATGGCCGAACCGGCCTGTTCGTACTCGGCCTTGAAGTTCTGGGTCGAGACCTTGAACTCCTGGACGGACAGCTGCGGGAATGGATTGCCGCGCGAAGCATCCTGGCCCGAGACGCCGCCTTGCAGGATCTGGTTCTTCTGGCTCATGCCGTCGATAAAGACGTTGACCTGGTTGGCGTTGACCGCCCCGGCCTGGAAGGTCTTGCGCTCGGGGTCGGTCGACACCGATACGCCGGGAGCAAGCGCCGCGAAGTTCAGGAAGTTGCGGCCGTTCTGCGGCAGGGTTTCGATCTGCTGACGCGACACGGACGTCGAAATTTCCGAGGTGCGCGGGCTGTTGCGGCGGCCACGCACGGTAACGACACCGGTCTGGGTCTCGCCGGATGCGGCATCGGCCTGGGCGTTCAGTTCGATCGTCTGGCCGACCGGCAGGACCGCGCTGTCGGTGCGTGTGGCGCCGTCCGGTGACTTGAAGGAGACGGAATAATTGCCGGGGCGCAGGCCCACAATGACGTAACGGCCATTGCTGCCGGCGGTCGCCGACGAGGACGCACCGGTATTGTTATCGGTGGCGGTGACGACGGTGCCTGCGGGCGCGCTGCCGGTCAGCGTCGCGTCGGATTCGGCGGCCACGACCGGGCCCGCCATGACCAGGGCGGTGACGAGCGCCAGTCCCGAGGCGCCAAAGCGCAAGCCTTCATTGCGTTTCATCTGCATATTCCTTCCAATCTTCCTCTGAACGTTTCTTGTTGTGTGCTTACGCGTAAAGCTACTTTTGGCGGCGGCTCGAGGCCCGCACCACCAGTTCTGGCCGCACCGTCTGGCTGGCGGGAGGCGGGAACCCTTCCGCATCGCCGCGTTCGATCAGGGCGGACAAAAGGTCCAGGCTGCGCTGGCCGATCTCGAAGACACCGGCGCGCAGGGTTGAAATCGGCGGCGAGGCGTAACGGGTCACCGGAATGTCGTCGAACCCGACCACGGCCATGTCGCCCGGCATCGACAGGCCGGCTTCGCGCAAGGCCAGCGACGCACCCAGCGCCATCATGTCGTTGGCGGCAAACAGTCCGTCAGGCAGGCTTTGTTGCGTCAGCAGACTGCGGACGGCCTCGTAGCCGGTCGTCTCGGTAAAATCGCCGGGCAGAACGATCGGTTCCTGCGTGCCGCCATTTTCTCTCAACCCGTCAAGATAGCCGCGCAGCCGGTCCTGGGCTTCGAGGTTGCTGTCGGGTCCGCTGATATGGGCGATGCGCCGGCACCCCTCGGCGCGCAGATGGCGGACGGCGTCCAGCGCGCCGGCATGATTGTCGACCACCAGGCTGGGAAGATCCGCCTGTCCGGCGGAACCGCCCATCATGACCAGCGGCATGTTGACCGGCAGCTTGCCCGCCAGATCGCCGGCATTGGCGTAGGGCGCCATGACCAGAAGGCCGTCGACACGGCCGGCCATGGAGCGCACCGCTGTGACGGCTTCGTTCAGGTCGCCGTGCGAGCCAGACACGAGAATATGCAGGCCACGCGCACGGGCGCCGACATCGATGCCGCGGATGATTTCGGAAAAGAACTCGCCATAGATATCCGGCAGGATGACGCCGATGGTGTTGGTGCGGCTCATGGCCAGAGAGCGGGCAGCGCCGTGCGGCACGTACTTCAGCCGCCCGGCGGCGGCCAGGACACGATCGCGAATCTCTTCGGTCACATTGTCGAGGCCGTTGATCGCACGCGACGCTGAAGCAATCGATACGCCTGCCGCCTTGGCCACGTCGTTGAGCGTCACACCTGCCGCCATATAATCCACCAACCCGTAATGTCTGTAAGCGCTTACATGCGCCTTGGCTGCGTCTGTAAGCGCTTACATTAACCGAGTCAACACGCTCTGTAAGCGCTTACATCCAAGTGCAGCTTATGGGTCACAGGATGCAGTGCAGCAGATAGCGTTAACAACGATGCGTAAGCTGGGAGCGCCTTAAAGAGCGATGCGTATAAAAGCGCGATACGGATTTGACGGGAATTGCCGCATCTGTCGAAGTCCCCCTTCTGGCGGCGCTTGCGCCGTGACGGAAGCAACTGTCTTTATCGGGCGTAATTTTGGTTATACTTTACCATTGCA
>CBIHPL010000053.1:0-11844 GCA_966212005.1 uncultured Asticcacaulis sp. | reverse complement strand
AGCATCGAGCCGGTCGACCGCATCGTCCAGGAAACGTTATCCGGCCTTGGCGGCCTCGACATCCTGGTCAACAATGCCGGCCTGATCCGCCGCGCCGACGCCGTCGACTTCTCCGAAAAGGACTGGGACGACGTCATGAACGTCAACATCAAGGGCGCCTTCTTCATGGCCCAGGCCGCCGGCAAGCACATGATTGCCCAGGGCCGCGGCAAGATCATCAATATCGCCTCCATGCTCTCCTTCCAGGGCGGCATCCGCGTCCCCAGCTATACGGCGTCGAAGTCGGGCATCGCCGGCATCACCCGCCTGCTGGCCAACGAATGGGGCGCCAAGGGCATCAATATCAACGCCATTGCCCCCGGCTACATGGCCACCGACAACACGGCGCAGATCCGCGCCGATGAGGTCCGCGAAAAGGCCATTCTCGATCGCATCCCTGCGAACCGCTGGGGCCTGCCGGCGGATCTCGGCGGCACGGCGATCTTCCTGGCTGCGGCGGCTTCGGACTACGTCAACGGCGCGATCATTCCCGTCGATGGCGGCTGGCTGGCGCGCTAAATTTACGGCGCCCGCCAAAACCAGTATAAAATCCTGGTAACCCCGGCGGGCGCCTCACACCCGCCGGACCTTGACCAGGTTGACGAGGGCCTGAGCCCATCTTCCGATGGACATGACAAGGCCGCCGATGAAACGTTCTTTCTCCCGCCAAACGGCGACCGGCCCTCTCATCTTTTCTTCCGCCGCAAACCATTCTGTTTTTGCACACCGGCGCTTGACGCCGTTATTTTTTGCCCTATAGGTAACCATATGGTTACGCATTTGAGGCGACATGACGGCTGCGCGTAAAATCCTGAAGGCTGACCGCGAGGAAGGGAGCGAGGACGACATCTTCCGCGCCATCGCCGACCCGACCCGCCGCGCCATTCTCGATGCCCTGCGCAGCGGTCCCAAGCCGGTAAACTCCGTTGCCGAGGCCTTCCCGGTCTCGCGGCCGGCCATATCCAAACATCTGCGTATCCTGCGCGAGGCTGGCGTCGTCGAAGAGACCCGGCAGGGCCGCGAGCGGCTTTACCGCCTCAAACCCGCCAAACTCGAGCCGGTCGACCACTGGATCCTGACCTACCGCCGGTTCTGGGCCGGCCATCTCAACGCACTCAAAGCCTTTGTGGAGACTCCCGATGCCTGACGCCCGCGCCATTGCCGATATCAACCAGGGCCTCGTGCTTGCCACGGTGGACATCAAGGCGCCGATCGCGCGCGTCTTCGCCGCCCTTACCGACCCGGAACAGCTGCCGAAGTGGTGGGGCTCCGATGACCTGTACCGCACCACGAAACTGGTCTCCGACCTGCGCGAAGGCGGCGAATGGAAGAGCTCAGGCGTGGGCGCCGACGGCACGACCTTCGAGGTCGGCGGCATCTATACCCGCGTCCAGCCGCCCCACCACCTGGAGATGACGTGGCGACCAAGTTGGGAAACCTTCGAAAGCCACGTCAGTTACAGCCTGGCCTCCATCGAGGGCGGCACCCGCGTGACGGCGCGCCATTCAGGCTTTGGCGAGCACGCCACGTCGTGCGGCAGCCACGCCTCGGGCTGGGAACGCGTCCTCAACTGGCTGGAAGGCTATTTTGTTCCTGAGCCAGCGCCGGTCCCCGCCTTCGTCATGAAGCTGATTCCGCCGCGCGCGACCTTTCCGTTCGACGCCACGCCGGAGGAAATGGCCGATATGCAGGCGCACGTCGCCTACTGGCAGCCGCGCGTCAGGCAGGGTCAGGTCATTGCTCTGGGGCCGGTGGCCGACGGCGGCGGCGCCTACGGCCTGGGCGTTGTACGCGGCATGGATGAAGCCGAACTGCGCGGGGTTCAGGATGAAGACCCCATAATTCTCGCCGGGCGCGGCTTCCGCTATGAAACGGCGCCCATGCTGCGTCTGATGACGCCGTGAACATACATGCAATTGGCCGATCGAAGGCAAAAAGTGTTGATGGTGACACCGGTTTCCGTTAGGTAGCGCAGCAATTAAGGAGTCTCACCATGACCTTCGACGATATCGCCAACCGCTTCGTGACCGCCCGCCGCTCCGCCACGGCACTTGAAGGCTATCCCGGCGAGATTCCGTCGAAGCTCGAAGACTCCTACGCCATCCAGGAACGCGCCATAAAGCTGTGGGACCGCCCGGTCATCGGCTGGAAGATCGGCCGCCTGGCACCGGAAAAACAGGCCGAACATGGCACCGAGCGCCTGGCGGGCCCGATCTTCGCCCCGACGTTCAAGGATTATGACGGTACCGCGGTCACCCTGCCCGTCTTCACGGGCGGCTTCGCCGCCGTCGAAGCGGAGTTCGTCTTCCGCATCGCGCACGACAGCGATCCCTCCAAGACCGAGTACAGCGAAGAAGAAGCGCTGCGCCTGATCGACGGCGTGTTTGCCGGCATCGAAATGGCCGGCTCACCGCTGGCGACCATTAACAAGCTGGGCCCGACGGTCGTTGCGTCGGACTTCGGCAACAATTTCGGCCTGATCCTCAGCGAGCGCCTGGCCGAGTTCGACAGCGACTCCACCGTCGATCATCTCGGCCCCGACGCCGTCAAGACCTACAAGGCACGGACGGAAATCGACGGCCAGGTCGTAGGCGAAGGCGGCCTGTTCACCATGCCGGGCGGCCCGCTCAAGGCCATTGCCTGGCTGGCCGGACACCTGGCGAGCCGCGGCCGACCGCTGACGAAAGGGCAACTGATTTCGTCGGGTGCCACCACGGGCATCCACGATATCGCCGCAGGCCAAACCTCACGCGTTATTTTCAGCATCGACGGCCGCGACGACATCGTACTCGAACTGCGGACCGAAGCCGCCAGCCAGAACAGCCGTGAACTTTCTCAATAATTAAACAATCTTAACGGCTTTTACACCCATCGGGCACCTATGGCAAAAATAACGCAGGTGCAAAACTAATTTGCCCGCATGATGCTACCGGTGTCTTTCCGACTTGTATGGACACAAGAACTGTGAATAATCGTCACATTGGTGCGGGGTAGGCAACAACCACTCATGACACCGGTGTCAGCCAGACGTTTCCACAGTAAATCTGTGTTAATCAACTGTCTATACAATCGTTACCTGTCGGCCGCCAACTCATAACAGGCCGCGCAAGTTGGCAAAACGGGGAGTACCCTTATGAAGCTTAAACTGACCGACGCTACAGTTGCGTCCAAAACCCGCCTCGGCAAGGCCGCCCTGCTGGGCGTCTCGCTCGGCGCCCTCATGGCGGTGGCCGCGGGCGCCCACGCTCAGGATGCCGCCCCGGCGCCGGCCGCCGACGAAGGCGAAGTGGTCATCGTCACCGGCTTCCGCAGTTCGCTGCAAACCGCCATCAACGAAAAGAAGAAGTCGACAGACATGGTCGACGTCATCAAGGCCGAAGACATCGGCCAGTTCCCGGACCTGAACCTCGCGGAATCGCTGCAACGCATTCCGGGCGTGTCGATCGACCGTGACGGCGGTGAAGGCAAGCAGATCACCGTCCGCGGCCTGAACTCGGAATTCTCGCGTACCCGCCTGAATGGCATGGAAGCCATGGCGACGACCGGCGCCAAGGATTCCTCCGGCGGCACCAACCGTGGCCGCGGCTTCGACTTCAACGTCTTCGCCGCCGACCTGTTCAACTCGATCACCGTGCGCAAGTCGCTGTCGGCCGAAATCGAAGAAGGCAGCCTGGGCGCGACCGTCGACCTGCAAACCGCCCGCCCCTTTGACTACAAGGGCTTCACCATGGCGGCCGGCGGTCAGCTCGGCTATAACGATCTCAACGAAGATGTCGCCAAGCGCGGCACCTTCATGATCTCCAACCGCTGGGCGGGCGGCAAGCTGGGCGCCCTGCTCTCAGTCGCCTGGGGTCAGCGCACTGTCGCCGAAGATGCGACCAACACCACGCGATGGGAAAACGCCTACGCCGCCGGCAACGTCGGCCGCTTTAACCGCTTCTCGACCGATGGCGGCACGACGTTCACCAACATCACGCCGTGTACCTCCAGCCCGGCTGCCAACCGCAACTGTAATACGAACGAAACCAGCACCGCCAACCCGGCCCTGACCGGCGAAGCGCAAAAGATTTCGCGCGCCCTGCACCCGCGTATTCCGCGTTACAACCACTTCGAAACCGACCAGAACCGTCTGGGCGTCACCGCGGCCTTCCAGATGAAGCCGTTCGAAGGCACGTTGATCAGCATCGACGCCATGCACGCGACGTTCGAAGCCAACCGCGACGAATGGGAAATTGAAGCGATTTCCTTCAGCCGTAACAATGCCGGTCTGCCGCGCAGCGACATTTACAACTATACGATCGATGACGAGGGCACGATTGTCAAAGCGTCGTTCAACGACGTTGACATTCGTTCGGAGCACCGCTTCGACGAACTGACCACGACGTTCAACCAGTTGAACATGACCTGGGACCAGAACTGGGGCGATCGCCTGACAACCAAGTTCTTCATCGGTTCGTCCAAGTCGGTACAGGACACCCCGGAACAGACCACGTTCACTTTCGAAGCCTACAATGTCGACGGCTATTCCTACGACTACACCGACATGACTTCACCGGTGTTCAACTACGGCACGTCCAACACCGGCTGTAAGCCCGACCAGGCCTGTTATTGGGATTATTCCGCGTCGGCCACCAATGGCGACGCGTCGCTCATCCGTCTGCGTCCGCAACTGGTCGAAAATGCGTTCTCGACGGTCAAGCTGGATGGCAAATTCGATCTGAACGACAACATCACCTTCAAGGCCGGCTACCAGGTCAAGGACTACAGCTTCTATTCGGAAGAATACGGCCGCTACACCGCATCCGTCGCAACACGTGATGAAAACGCAGCAGGCGCCATTCAAACCGCAATTGACGGCGACCTCACCGCAGGCACCGGCAAGTACTATCAGACGGTCACCGTCGCCGGGACCAGCTACCTGATCCCGAACCTGGATGCCATTCGTTCGGACTTCCATTATGACTGCCGCTGCGTGAACAGCTCTGGCAGCTTCCTGATGAACAAGGACAACTCCTCCTCGCGCACCAATAACCGCCTGGCGACCGAGCGCGATACCGGCTGGTTTGTCCAGGCCGACTTCCGCGGCGATCTCGGCACCATGCCATACCGCGGCAATATCGGTCTGCGTGAAGTCACGACGGATCTGTCGGCAACGGGCTACATCGGCGTGACGGCGACGACGGCCAATCCGACCGGTGCGCAGCTCACTACGGTCGAGCGCAGCTACAAGGACAGCCTGCCCTCGTTCAACTTCATGATCGAGCCATTGGAAAATCTCTATGTCCGCATCGCTGCGGCCAAGACCATGGCGCGTCCGACCCTGCTTAGCCTGACGCCTGGCGGCGGTGCGATCAGCACCGGTGCAAACACGATTACGACCGGCAATCCGTATCTGGACCCGGTTCGCGCCAACACCATGGACTTCAGCGTCGAGTGGTATCCCGACAAGGACACCCTGCTGACGGCATCCGTGTTCCAAAAGCAGATCAAGTCGTATATCCAGTCGCGTACGCAACCGTTCAAGCTGAGCGAACTGGGTTACAACTACGCAGACTTCGGTGAAACGAGCGACGAAACCTACAACGTCACCACCCCGATCAACACACCGGGTGGCGACCTGAAGGGCTACGAAATCTCGATCCAGAAGCCCTTCACCTTCCTGCCGGGCTTCCTGTCGAAGACGGGCGGCATCGTCAACTATACCCACGTCGAGTCACAGATCGAGTACTACATCGCTCCGGGCGCGACCACGACCACCCGCGCCAACCTGCTCGGCCTGTCGCCGGAAGCCTGGAACGTCACGGCCTACTATGAAGGCGACGTCCTCGCCGGCCGCGTCGCCTTCGCTTACCGCGACGGCTACATCTCGCAGCTGAGCCCCGGCTCGTCCGCCGACTTCTGGGGTAAGAACGAAACGTTCAATATCGACGCCCAGATGACCTGGAAGGTCAGCAAGAACCTGACGCTGATCCTCGAAGGCATCAACCTGACCGACGAAGCCGACGACCGCTACATCGCCTACAACACCGTTCAGGGCAACACCGCCCAGGATCTGCTGTACGATTACGCGAGATCGGGTCGTCAGTACTATGCCGGCTTCCGCTGGAAGTACTAAGCCCTGCCGGAGGCGTCGCCGGAAGCGGCGCCTTCTTCCAAAATGCGGCTGCGAGCGCATTCTCCCAATAAGCCGCCACCTGGGCGCCGGTTCATCCGGCGCCCTTTTTTTGTCAGCCCCTGTTTTGCATCCCGGCTTGCGCATTCAGGTCTCGACCCTGTGACGCTCAGCCTTTACAACTGCCGGTCTCGCCACTCATGCCACAGAAGATTCGCCGCCCCATGCCCACGCCGTCCCCCGCCGCCTCGAACGCGCCCCTTGTCTGCTTCGGAGAACTGTTGATCCGGCTCAACACGCTGAGCGGCCGCTTTCTCGAGGAACTGCCGCAGTTGCAGCTTCACATCGCAGGCGCCGAAGCCAATGTGGCTGTCGGTGTGCGGCGTTTGGGCCATCAGACCAATATGGTCAGCATCGTGCCTGAAAACGCACTGGGCGCCGGCGCCGTCAACGAATTGCGGCGCTGGGGCGTCGACACATCCGGCGTCTATACGGCGCAAGGACGCATGGGTCTTTATTTCCTGACGCCGGGCGCCATCCACCGCCGCTCCGATATCGTCTATGATCGCGCCGGCTCGGCTTTCGCCACCGCACGTTTTTCCAAACTTAACTGGACGCGGCTGCTGAAGGGCGCCGCCTGGCTGCACGTTTCGGGTGTAACCGCAGCGCTGGGCGCCAACAGCGTCGCGGCGGCGCTCAAGGCCATGCAGACAGCGCGCAAGCTGGGCGTCAAGGTCTCATTCGACTGCAACTACCGTCCGACCCTGTGGCAGGCCTGGGGTGGCGATGCGCCGACCCTGATCCGCAGCCTGATGGCCGAAGCCGACATGATGTTCGGCGGTTATCGCGATATCGAACTGGTCTTCGGCATGAAGTTCCCCGGGGAATACGCCACCACGGCCCGTGAGCGCGCGGCGGCCGACCACGCGTTCAGCCAGTTCCCCAACCTGCAACGCATGGTCTCGACGCGACGCACCCAGGTTTCGGCCGACCACAACCGCCTGGCCGGCCAGATGTTCACCCGCGACGCATCGCTGGAAACCGAGACCTATGACATCGTCGGAATTGTCGATCGCATCGGTGGCGGCGACGCCTTTGCGGCCGGCGTCTTCCACGGCATCCTGAATGGCGACAGCGATCAGCAGGCGCTGAACTACGGCATAGCGTGCGGCTGTCTGAAGCATGCCCAGCCCGGCGATATCAGCCTGGCGACCCACGGCGAACTGGTCGACTTCCTCGACGGCGGCAGCTTCGACGTCAAACGATAGTCTAAGCGATAATCTTTCTGGGCTGCGGCAGCTTGGATGCAATGGCGGTAAGCAGGGCGTCTGCATCGACCGGCTTGGTCATGAAGTCATGGACGCCGATGTCTGCCCATTTGGCCCTGTGTTCGTCCATGGCGTTGGCCGTCAGCGCGATGACCGGCGTGTCGCGGTTCTGGCCATTGGCGCGAATGCGGCACGTCGCCGCCAGGCCGTCGAGGCCGGGCATCTGCATGTCCATCAATATGACGCCGAACCGGCGGGCATGGCAGTAGGCGACAGCCTCTTCGCCATTGCACGCCATGGTCCACAGCCAGCCCGTAGGCTTCAGGAAAAGCGATACGATACGCCGGTTGATCTCGTGATCATCGACGATCAGCACGTGAAACTCAGACTCTAAACCACCCATGTATTCCCCCATGCGTTCCCTTGAGGCTACGCCCAGAGTCTTAACAATTGAGCAAGATTACGCGTTAAAGGTGCATTTTTATTCGAAACGGCACCTGCAATGGATTCCGTAACGGCAACAGCACCAGTTTTACTTGTAAAGATTCTTATTTAACGATCTTGTCGACGGCGATGCGCGTGACGTCGTGATAGCCTGGACGCGCCTCGGCATAGATACGCCGCGCCATGTCGACGCCCCAGCCCGGCTGCTTCATCAGTTCGGCATAGAGCGGCTTGCAGAACTTGGCGCGTCCCTGCGACAGCAGGAACTCACGCACCGTCGTCATGGCCGGCAGGTAATGCTTCTTGATGGCGAGGACCAGCCAGGCAAAACGGATTTCCGAATTTCCGCTTTCGGTAAATTTGAACTGGCCGTCCAGTTCCGCCATCTGCTCAAGCGTTATGGTGTCGGGCATCTGGCTCAGGAAGTACTGCCAGTGCTGAGTGCTGTATTCGCTGACGTCCAGCGTCTTGACGTCGGCGCCGCCGGCAAAGGCATGGACCTGCGCGGCCACCTGCTCCAGGGCCGGTGATGTCGGCACAATGGCATTGGACGGCAGACCGCGCTCAAACAGCCACTCCTGGATTTTCAGCTGCTTTTCAAGGTCGGCATTGTTGTTGAGCAGATAGGTCCTGAGATCGACCAGGAAGGCATCGGTCGTCATGCTCTCGAACTTGTAGCGCTCGAAATAGCCCTTCACATAGGCGTCGAACTTCTTGCGGCCAAAGCGCGCCTCGAGCATGCGCAGGAAGGCGGCGCCCTTTTCATAGGGAACGTCGGAAAAATAGGCGTCCGGACTGATGCCTTTCAGGTCGGGCCGCAGGCGCGTGAAGTCGGGCGTGCCCGCCGCGTTCAGCTCCGTCAGGGTTTCCTGAAGGTCGTTATAGCCCAGGACCTGAAGCATACGGGCGCGCTCCGGGCCATAGACCTGCTCCATGATCCGGTTTTCGAAATAGGTAGTGAACCCTTCATTGAGCCAGAAGTCTTCCCAGGTGGCGTTGGTCACCAGGTTGCCCGACCAGGAATGGGCCAGTTCGTGGGCAATGAGCGACACCAGCGACTTGTCGCCGGCCAGAATGGTAGGGGTCGCGAAGGTGACCATTGGGTTTTCCATGCCGCCATAAGGGAAGGATGGCGGCAGGATCAGGACGTCGTAGCGGTCCCAGCGATATTCGCCATAGATCTTTTCTGCGGCGTCCAGCATGGCTTCCATGTCGGCCAGTTCGGTGGCGGCCTTGTCCAGCGTCACCTTTTCGGCAAAGACGCCGGTGCGGTCGCCAACGGCCTTGAAGCCGATGTCGCCAACGGCGAGGGCAATCAGATAGGGTGCCACCGGCTTGTCGAGTTCGAAGCGGAAGGCACGCTGCCGCGGCTGGCCGGGCACGGCCTCCCCCTTGGGCGTCAGTTGTCTGGCGGCCATGACAACGGTCAGGTCAGACGGCACGACGATGCGCGCCTTGTAGGTCTGGCGGATCGCCGGACTGTCCTGGGTCGGCACCCAGGTACGTGTATGGATTTCCTGGCCCTGGCTGAACAGGAAGGGTTTCTGCTTGCCCGCTGTCTGGGCGGGCGAAAGCCATTGCAGGGCCGTGCCTTCAGGCGTGGTCTGATAGTGGACGACCACCTTCTGGGCGCCCTGCGGCAGTTCGACCGTCAACGGCGCTCCCATCATGGGATCGTTCTTGCCGACGGAATATTTCAGTGGCGCACCGGAGCCATCGGTCACCTTTTCAATGTCGAGCGCGCGCGTGTCGAGGACGACCTTCTTGGCATTCGCCTCGGTTTCCAGCGACAGGCTGGCCGTGCCACGCAACACCTTCCTGGTGAAATCGGCCGTCAGGTCGAGATCGACATGGCGCACGCGCGCTTCCTGGGGCAGGGCGTAGGAATGGTCGTCGATGGAACGGGCCACCATGGCCTCGGGCGTGGCACGGCGGGACTCCTTGGGCTGGCAGCCCGCCAGGCCCACCATACCCGCGCCCAGCAGCACAACCGTCAGGGTTGTGGCGGCGAGCCGGCGGGCAATCGTGGAAGCGCGCAAGGTGACGTGACGCATGAAGGTCGAACCCCTGGGAAGACGCGCACTGTAGCTGTAAAGTCCGGGATCACACAACCGTGAAATTGTGGCGCGCCGCTAACGTTCGCCGCGCAAACAGGATGTCGCGCGCTCCTGCTCGGGCTGGAAGTGACGCCGCAGCACGGCGAGCGCAAGGGAGGCGTCACAATTGCCACAGACAAAGACATCGAGCGCCGCATAGTCCGTTTCCGGCCAGGTGTGGATGCTGATATGCGACTCGGCCAGCATGGCGACGCCCGTGATACCGGCCCCTTCACCGAAGCTGTGCAACATGACGTTGAGGACGGTCGCGCCGCACGCGTCGGCCGCTTCACGCATGGCCGCTTCGATCAGGCCTGCGTCCGTCAGATGGCGCGCGCCCCAGAAGTCGATCAAAAGATGTACGCCCGGCGCGACAGCCTTAGTCATTACGGGCGCCAAACAGGAAGCGGCTGAAATCGGGGACATTGCCTTCCTTTCGCCAGATGAAGGCGTCGAGTACGTAGTGGGTCGCCTGCGGCAGGGCCAGCAGCGGCACCAGCCAGGCCAGGGTATGCGGATCGGTGACCGGCGGCAAGGCCTGGAAGGCGCCGAAGACCGAGCCGTGGTCGCGAAACACCAGTCCGTCCCACACCCCTTCCTCGACGAAGGCCAGCGCAGCCAGAGGCAGGAGGTACAGGGAAATCATCCATGGGCTGAAGACCTTTGCCATCCACGGTGAGACATGGCTGGTCTCCGCGCCCTGCACACGCCTCTGGTTGCGGCCGTAAAGCCAGATCAGCGCCAGGTAAGGGATGCCGTGCGCCAGCACATTGGTGGCGGTGAAGACGATGTCGTTATCGAAGGCGACGATACCGACGCTCCACGAAAGAGCCGTACCGAGAAGCAGCAAGGTCTTGGGAAGATTGACCGTGCGCGTCTGCTGCCAGCGCTGGACCTCGCTGATCAGATAGAGGAGCAGGACTGCGCCATAGGCCACGGCTGCGACTTGAAACACCCACGGCACGCGGATGGTCGCGACATCGCCTTCGATGAACCAGTTGAAACTGCGTTCGTGCGTCAGCCAATAGATGAGCGGCAACCCCGTCGCGCCATAGATGGCTGCCTTGTCCAGCCACTTACGACCCTTTTCATAACGGCCATAGATCATCATGAAGCCGTACTGCTGGCGAACGAAATGGAAGATGGCGAGATAGGCCAGGGCCCGCCAGAAGACCATGTCGCCCGCGGCGTAAAGCGCGGCGCCCACGATCCACAGAAGGAGCGGCGTCAGCTGGTACAGGCGCGGGCGCGCCCTAAGCTCGGCCTTGTCGAGATAGGTGCGGTAGAGGGTCGAATAGACGTGGCTGACGTCGACGCCCAGGATGAGCACAACCCAAAGCCAGACCGGAAATTGTGCCAGCGTCCCTGCCCAGGGCGCCGCGGCGACGGAAATGACGGTGACCAGAAAGGCCGGCGCGATGATGAAGGCCAGGTCGAAGCGGGCATTGGCGATATAGGGCTGGTTCATGCCTGCCCTTTCAGGTGTCGCACGACCTCACGCGCTGCCCGGATGCCCTGGCTGCAGGCTTCCTCGAAGATCGACATGCCGCTCATGTCGGAATGCGCCGTGAAGATCGGAGGCGTCTGCTGTAAGGCCGCCTGACGCGCCGCGCCCCAGATAAAGCCCGGCACCGGCCGCACCATGGCGTGGCCCCACAGCCAGACATCCATGTGCGCAACCGCGTCCATCAGCTCGGGATGTACGCGATAAATCTCGGAAAAGAAGAGCTTCTGCCAATCTTCGTAGCTGCGCGCCAGGGCCTCGCGCCGGGCATCGGCAGGGTCTGAATGGGTCAGCGGCCAGTAATAGGTGATGACGGTTTTCAGCGGATGCATCTGCGGCACCTGATGCGTCGCCACGACGTAACCCAGGGTCTGGCTGTCC
>CBIHPL010000052.1:0-11901 GCA_966212005.1 uncultured Asticcacaulis sp. | reverse complement strand
GTGGCTGAACGGACTGCCACACGCCCTCATCAGCGGTCGGCTTGGCCAATGGAGCCGTGACCTCGGGCGCAGCCGCGATGTCCTAAAGGGGCGCGGGCTGGCGGCGGCAATCGATACCCTGGTCTTTGCAAGACGGGCGATCCTGAGCGGCCATGGCCTGACAGAGGCCATGACGGCGGATATCCAGTGCGACCGGGACCTGACATGCAACTAAACAATGCAGAGGTCCGGTTCGATACAGTCTCAATCGATGGTGACACGATCCTCGTCGCCGTACCGCAAGGACAGAACCGGTGCTGGCTGACCTCGCTGGTCACAGCCATCGGTCCCATGGCGCGCGAAGAGGTGCGCCGCGCGATGCGGGGTCCCGAACTTTGGGGCGCGCTGGTCCTCAGCCATGTCATGGAAAGGGCGGCACGCTTCCTGCGCGTCGACCGCGTCGTCTTTCCCGAACACGTCCTGCTGTCGACCAGCCTCTACGGCGGATCGCCCATAGTCGCGCGCGCGGCAAAGCTGACGATGCAGTATCCCGGTCACGCTATCGTCGTTCGCTCCCTCGTGGCGCCGCCTTCAGGCTACACAATCTGGCCCTTTCGTCTCGTCTGGATTGTCGACGATATCGCCAGGCAATGGGCGCCGCGCCGCGATAGCCGTCGCGACGCAACACTTCTGGAAAATATGAATATTACGGCGCGTCATTTCCACAAAACCATTGATGATGCTCGCCTTGAGCGCTGCCTCGGCCTCTATCGCGGCCTCTATCTCGACACCTATTCCGCCTTCAATCCGGACTATACGGCAAAGGGCGTCATGGCCCTGGTGCAGACCGGAAAGCTCGATCTGCACACATTGGAAGCGGAAGGCGAAATCATCGCCTTCTGCGCCGCCCATGAGGACGGCGAAACCCTTACCTTACCGCTGGTCGGCTACGATCGCACACGGCCGCAAGCCGACGGTCTTTACCGCGCCGTGATGGCGCATATGGCGCAACATGCCTTGAGCCGGCGCCTGAAACTCAACCTGTCGGCCGGTGCGCCGCATTTTAAACGCCACCGGGGAGCCAAACCATGGATGGAGTACCTGCTGATCATCGACCACCATCTGCCGATCTGGCGCAGGCTGGGCTATCGCCTGGTCGCCCGGGTGCTGAAGGCGCTGGAAGCCAGGATCGCCCGGGTCGCGGCGGGCTAGCCCTTCCCGCCGGCATCGAGACGGCCTGGCTGCCCGTTGCCCTTTCGCGCCGCGTCGGCACAAAGCCCGTGGCTGTCAAGATCGCGGGCGTACCACTGGTCCTGTGGCGCAATGCCGAGGGGGTCCATGCCTTCCGCGACCGCTGCCCGCACCGCAACTATCCATTATCGGAGGGCCGTATCGAAAATGGCCGCCTGACCTGTCCTTACCACGGCTGGGCCTTTTCGGGCGATGGCGCCTGCGTCGAAGTCCCGGGCTGTTTCGCCTCCGAACCGAAACGCCTGACAGCCGAAACCGTCGCAGTCGCGGAATTCGACGGAGTGGTTTTTGCCTGTCTCAAACCTGAGGAGCCTCTGCCTGCCTGTCTGCCCGAGACGCCGGAAGGACCGGCGTACGATCATTTCTGGTGGGCCATGCAGCCGCAACGCGCGCGGGTCTTCGATGCGCTCGACAACGTACTCGATCCCTTCCACACCAACTTTATTCATAACGGCTATATCCGGGTCGCGGGAAAGCGCCAGCGCGTCACCCAGACAATTCACGTTTTTGAGAATTATTTTGAAGCCGTGTACCATCAGGATACCGACTACGGC
Organism: uncultured Asticcacaulis sp.; assembly: GCA_966212005.1. Taxonomy (GTDB): domain Bacteria; phylum Pseudomonadota; class Alphaproteobacteria; order Caulobacterales; family Caulobacteraceae; genus Asticcacaulis. The sequence goes on along the minus strand of CBIHPL010000052.1, from coordinate 10,117 downwards.
TGGATGTCGCGGGCTTTGGAGGGTCCCCGGAAATGCAGCCGTGGCCGCTACCTGCCGCCCGTCGCCTTTCAGGGCCGGTGGGAGGGACCCGACGGTTTGAGCCTGTGCGTCACCATCTGGTTCGTGCCGGAAGACGACCACACCATCCGGCCCTTCGCCCGCTTCACGACGCATAAGTCGCGCGGCCCGGCGTGGCTCAAGGAAGCCTTGATCCGCCTGTTTCTGTTTCGCGTCATCGATCAGGACGCACGCGCGCTGACGACGCTGCACGACAACATTGTCCGTTTCGGCGGACCTAACTTCCGTTCCGGCCCCGGCGACCGGCTGAGCGACAAGCTGACCAGGCTGTACAATGGCGGCACGCTGACGCCGGACACCCATGGGCCGTTCGAAATGTGGTTGTAACCGTCAGCACATCGCTTCATGAGATTACCAAACGTTTGCAGTACTGATTGCTTACGCCGTGCCTGTCACCCTTGCCGCCTGTGGAATGGAGTGGGCAATGAGCGTGAAACGGGTGCTTCTCGCCGAAGACCGGGGAGATGTTGCGGTGCTCGTCGAGCAGATGCTCGATGAACTTGGCTATGATGTCGATGTCGCCCCTAATGGCCGCGTTGCCGTGCAGCTGGCCAATACCAACCGTTACGCCGCAATCCTGATGGACGTCGAAATGCCGATCATGGACGGAATCGACGCGACAGTTCTGATCCGAAAGTTCGAAAAGACAGCCGGGTTCGATCCAAACCCGATCGTCGGCATGACCGGGCATGGCTCCACAGGTGTCCGCGTCCTGTGCCAACGCGCCGGCATGGACGATTTCCTCAACAAGCCTTTTACGATCAGCGTTCTGGAACAAAAGCTTGCTTCCGTCCTGGGGCAAGCCTCGCCCTCGGCCAAGGCGCCCTAGCTCCATCGCTTTTTGATGTCGGACCGTCATTCCCGTACGCAAGGTTTATTGCCCGGAGATTATCATTATCCTCAAAGGAGATCCGCCATGGACGACGCCTCTGAAGCGCATGAAACGACACGCAACGGCGTGTTCCGCAAACCCGGTTACAATGACAATATCGTGCTGCCTGTCGATATCGAACCGGTGACGAAAGATGCTGCTGGCGCGGCGCTCGACATTCGAAGCGATCTTCCAGGGCGTGGCGTGGTTGAGATCCATGATGACGACGATGACATCCTGGATGCCGAAAAGGATTTTCCGGCCTCGCGATAAGCAAAAAAAGACCGCCGGTCAGATGAGCCGGCAGTCCAGTTGCAAGCATTATCCACGGGGAGCGGATACGCTATGGCAGGTCTACGGCCGCCAGCCGTCGAAGAAGGTTTTGCGGATGGTCGAGATATCCGCCGCTCCGGTCCATTTTATGCCGATGTCATTGTGACGTGCGCCGGGACCGGTTGAACCGCTTTCCGTGAACCGTGACTCCTGGGGCGTGAAGACCGCGGTCTTGGTGCCGTCGCGCGCCGTGCCGTTCATGACGGTCCAATGGTCGGGATGAATGTGAGCCTCCATGAAGCAGTCTATAAAGGACGCTTGTCCCACCGCGTTCGGGTCTGCATAGCGCCCATCGGCGAAGGTCGTCGTCGGATGCCAGGGCCGGGCCAGCGCGACGGACGCATCGGGGACGCCGGCTTCACGGGTCAGGCGCGAGCGGTGGATGACGATGCCGATAGGCTGACTCAATTGTGTCGATGGCGCCGCGATGAAGGAATGGTATTCGCCCGGCTTCAGGGGCGCGGCCCGATTGCGGGTAATGATCTCGCTGTTTTCGATCAGCACCTGGCCATTGCCGAAGATGAAATCGATATTGCCGGAAATTTTGCTGTCGCTGATCCAGACACGCTTTCCATTGGCGAACAGGGTATCCTGATTGCCGATCAGGTTGGCTTCGCGCACCTTGACGCGGTCGCTGTGGATGTCGAGCAGCAGCGTCACGCCCTGACTGTTGCCGATCTTTTTCGGATCGCCGTCGGGCAGTGCGTCATTGGCGAGGTAATCGAAGGTATTTTCGACCGTAATGTCTTCGACCGAAACGTCTTCCGCATCTATGGTCAGAGTCGCCGAACCGGGTGTGCCCCAGTTGTTGCGATGATACTTGCCGGCGGTCTGTGCGACGGCGTCGAAATGCAGGCGTGTCTTGTCCGCGCCCTTGCCGCGCAAAGTGACTTTCGCCCGGCCGATCGTGACCTTCTCATAATATTGACCGTCAGCGACGTCGATAGTGATCCAACGGCCGGAGGTATCTTTAGCGGCGGCATCGACGGCGGCCTGGATGGTCGCAAAGCAGTTGACGGTCCGGCCGCACTGGCCTTTGACGGCGTAGGATGTTTGGCCGGCTTCGGTGAGAGAGGCGCAACCCGTCAGGGCCAGCAGGGCGAAAATATAGGATTTCATCTATTTCACCGTTTTCAGAAACGCATCCATCTTATCGACGATCTGGCCCTGCCAAGGGTCGAACAGCCAGACATCGTGCGGCGCATTGGCGAATTCGAGATAGTCATGAGCGATGCCAAAGCGGTCGAGCGCGGCTTCGACCTTTTGCCGCCCGACCGTGAAGCGCATCAGCCCGCTGGAGATGACGAGCGTCGGCGGGGATTTCGCGCTGACGTGGCCGGCGGCGCTGGCTTCGGCCCAAGTGTCGCCGGCTTTTTCCCATGATCCGCCGAGCCACAATCCGGCCGCCGACGCGTCACCCCTGGCGTTTTCGAACTTGAGAGCCTCGGGGTCGGTGAAATCGAGCACGCCGTCGAGGTCGATGACCGCATTGACCGCCGTGTCGCTGCCCGGTCGTTTGAAAAGATCGGTGTCGGCTGTGTAGGCCAAAAGCGCCGCCATCTGGCCGCCCGACGAAGCGCCGCCGAGCGCGAGTTTGGCGAAGCCGAAATCCCTGGCATTGGCTTTGGCCCACAGGATGGCGTCATTCACGTCGATCAGCCCTTGAGGATAGCGCGCTTCAGCCGACAGGCGGAATTCCGGCAGGATGACGGTGTAGCCGCGCTGGGCCAGGCGATTGGCCAGGGCGTAAAAGTGGGATTTGTCGCCCGAGCGCCAGCCACCACCGTGGACCAGCACGATCCCCTGGCCATTGGCGGTGACGGGCAGGAAGACGTCGGCGTGCAGTTCGCGGTCGCCGTCCTTCTTGTAGCGCTGGTCGAAGAGGACGCGTTGCCCGGCCTGGAATGAAACCTCCGGCCAGGCAATGCCGGCGTACTTGTCCGTATAGCCGTCGAAGCGCTGGGAGATGGTGTAGCCATCGTCGACCGGACGCAGGTCGGCGAGAGCCGGAGTGGCGGCTAACATCAGGGCGGCAACAGCCACAAGTGTTTTCATGATCCGCTCCGCTACCCCTCTCCCCTTTCAAGGGGAGAGGGTTTGGGTGAGGGGTCAGCGTCAGAAGACCCCCTCACCCGATCGCCTTCGTTACACTTGGCTCTCGTCCTCTCCCCTTGAAAGGGGAGAGGGTAAGAACCGCATCTCTACTCAGTACTTGTACCTGACACCCAGTATCCACTGGCTGCCTGTATGCGTGTATTCGCGCGTCAGGTCCATTACACCCGTATCGCCGGTGCCATAGATTCGCTCGACCTCGTCGGTGATGTTGATCCCTTCGAACGTCAGGGTCAGGCTGTCATTGATCTTGTAGAACGACGCAAAGTCGACGTGCGTCGGACCGTATTTGCGTTCCTGGACGTGGCCATTGCCGCCCGGCTCGCTGATCAGATAATCATCACGCTTGTTGACCGAGATACGCGCGCCCAGCTGCTCCGTGTCGTAGTAGAGCGTGAAGTTGTACGAATTCGGCGACAGGCCGGTCGAGTCCTTGGCCTCGACATGCGTATAGTTCGACGCGACGCCCAGATTCGACCACAGGCCCGGCAGGAAGGTCAGCGGCTGATTATATGTCAGCTCGAAACCCTTGACGCTGTTGCCATCGTCGCTGTTGACCGGGATCGTAAAGGTATAGGGCACGGTCGCCGGATCGGCATTGTACGACGTATCATAAAGCGGATCGGCGTAGATGGCCGGCCACAGCGACGGGTCGATCAGCTTGGTGACGATATCTGTCTTCAGCGAGCGGACGATATCCTTGTTGAAGACGGCCAGCGACAACAGCCCCTCCTTGCCGAAATACCATTCGACGCTCAGGTCGGTATCGTTCGATTCATAGGGTTTCAGCTCGGGATTGCCGACATTGCCGACCGTCCGCGTCGTATAGCCGAACACCGGCCCTGCGATATTGAGCGTGCTAAGCCCCGGACGCGTCATGCTGCGGCCATAGGCGGCGCGGACCACCAGGTCGGAGCGGACATCCAGCGCCAGGTTGATCGACGGCAGATAGTTGTCGTACGACACCTTGGTCTCGACCGGAGTCCCGCGCACCACCGCCGAAGACGTCACATTGGTACGGACAAAGCGCAGGCCGGTATTGGTCCGCAGCCGCATGCCCGCAATGTCGTACTCGCCGTTCATTTCGGCATAGGCGCCCAGGGTCTCTTCCCCCACCTTCCAGCCGGCACCGACATTGTCGGTATAACCCGGCGTGATGATGCCAGCCGCGGCAATGGCGTCGAAGTCGGCGACGCGGAATTTGTGAAGCTCGCCGTCCAGCCCCTTGCCGAAGTTGTCGATCGGAAAGGCCATCGTATAGGCCGACGGATTGAAGGTCGGGGCGGCGCCCAGGCCTTCGGAGTAGCTAACCGTCCGGTCATTGTAATTGATGCCGGCGCGGATATCGAAGCCGTCCGCCTGATAGACCGCATCGAACTTCGACGTCAGGTTCTCTTTCTTGACGTTGTTGACGCGGTTCGACGCCGTCTGGGCATTGATGTAGTTGGAGGCCAGGTTCGGGTCGTAACTGCCGAAGGAGACTTCGGGGATATAGGGGTTATTGCGGTAATCGTAAGAATAGAAGTGCGGCACCGAGCGATAGTAGAAACGCAGTTCGGTGCGGTCGGCGTCGTCCGTCGCCTGGCCTATCATGGCGTCCAGCGCCAGCCGGTCGGTAACCTGGAACTTGCCCGACAGCACGACCTGGTCGAAAGCGGACTTCGATTCCTGGTGGCGGCTTTCGTACCACGACGTGACGTCGTTAAAGCTGGCGGCGACCAGCGTCTTGCCATCCGCGCCGATGGTGAAGGACACCGGCGTCTGGCCGGTAAAGTTGCCGGCCGTGCCGTGAGTCAGCAGCCACTCCATCGAGTTATAGCTGAAACGGTCATTGGTCAGTTCCGAATGGAGCAGGTCGAGGGTGATGACCGCATTGTCAGTGGGCTTGAACTGCAGCGAACCGGTCAGCCCTATGCGCTTCTGGTCGTTGCCGAAGAAGTCGGCGCGCGGCAGGCGCGGCGCCCACAGGCAGTCGAGCGGGTCGGTGGCGCCGCACGCGGTTGACGGTGTGCCGGTGACGGTCGGATTGGTATCCGCCCACGAGTCGCCATTGACCTTGGGCGACGTCCAGCGCACGCTGGAATAACCTTCCTGATGGACGGTGCGGTTCGATACTGCCGCCGAGAACAGCGCGCCCAGCTTGCCATCCAGGAACTTCTTGCTGACCAGGACGGCGAAACGCGGATCGGCTTTTTCGGTCAGGGAATTGTAGTTGGCAGACGCGGAACCGGTCAGCGTAAAATCGTCGCGGAAGTCGAATGGCCGCGCCGAATAAAGCCCGACTGTCCCGGCGATGCCGCCTTCTTCGGTCGAGGCCTTTTGCGTCTTTTCGATGTCGATGCGGTTGAACAGTTCCGAGGCGAACAGGTGGAAGTCGAACGCCCGCCCAGCGTTGAGCGTGACGCCGCCGGTGTCGAGGCCGTCCGAGCTGGCCGGCACTTCCATACCGTTCAACGTGGTGCGGGTGAAGTCGGGCCCGAAGCCGCGCAGGGTGATGTTGCGCCCCTCGCCGCCTTCGCGCGTCATGGCGACGCCCGGCACGCGCTGGATGGATTCGGCCAGGTTGAGGTCCGGCATCTTGCCGATATCCTCGGCGACGATGCTCTCAACCGTATTGGCGGCCTTGCGCTTGATGCTGCGCGCCTTGTTGAGCGAACCGCGGATGCCCGTGACGACGACCTCTTCGGACTCGACCGGCTCGGATGCGGGTGCCGCTTCGCCAGCCGGCACGGCTGCGCTGGTTGGAATATACTGCGCTGATTGCGACGAGGATTGCGCCGCCGCCAGCACAACGACGCCGTTCGACTGCGTCACCGGTGTCATATTCGTGCCGCTGAGCAGGCGCGACAGGCCTTCGCGCACCGCCATGGTGCCCTGCACCGCCGAGGTGCGCTGGCCCGCGACCAGCTTTTCCGGCGCGACCAGTTGCAGGTCGGCCTGTTCGGCAAACTGCTGGATGCCCTTTTGCGCAGCTTGCGCGGGGACATTGAACGTCTTGACCTGAGCAAAGGCCGGCATTGCGGAGACCATCAGCAGGGTGGTTCCCGCCAACAGCCAATGTCCGGAAAGCACGCGTGCGTTCCTCATGAAGTTCCTCCTGTTCTGTGCTGACGCATTTCAAGCGCCTTATTATCGAGGGCGTATCCGCCTCTCTTATTGTTGGATGCCCGAGGTTCCGGCTTCCGTAGATCTATCGTTAATTTTTTTGACGCCGATATAGATAGTGGTGTCCGTCCGGGTCACTTCGGCATCGAAGGCCTGGGCCACAGCGTTGGAGAAGCCTTCGGGATCGTCGGTCGAGAAGCGGCCGAACAGGCGTTCGCCACCGAGCCCGGGATCCCTGATGACGATCTGCGTCCGATTGTAGCGGTTATAGTCCGACGCCACGTCGGCCAGCGTCTTGCCGGCCAGGGCAATCTTACCTTCGCGCCACGCCAGCGCATTGTCCACCACCTCCGGCGCATGATCGACGGCAGGCGTGACCTTCGCACCGATAAAAGTCCGGTCACCGGCCTTCAGGATCACAGGCGGCTGGTCGGCGCCGTCGCGCCATGCCCTGACCGTGCCTTCGGTGACAAGGACCTCGGCGCCATTGTCGTGGCGGCGCACGGAAAAGGCCGTACCGACCGCCTGGACCCGCGCGTCTCCCGCCGTGACGACGAAGGGCCGTTCGGGATTCTTCGCGACCTTGAACCAGACCTCGCCGCGCACCAGCTCGACATTGCGCTGCTGTTCGGTCATGGCGACGCGGATGGCGCTCTCGGTATTCATGGCTGCGATCGAACCGTCGCTCATCGGCAGGCGGCGGATTTCGCCGGTGCGTGTGGCGGTTTCCTCGCTGCGCAGAAAGACGGACAGCCCCGCTCCGCACGCGGCCATCAGGCCGGCGGCGATGCCGCCCCCGGCCAGTAGTCGGCGGCGCGACATCGTATTGCGCCTGACGCCCTGCCACGATTGCGACGGCCCCAGCGCCCTGGCGCGCGACAATGACGCCCACCCTGCCTGCGCCCGCAACAGCGCACCCCGGCGGCGCGGATCACCGGCCAGCCAGTCGCGCAAGGCAGCTTCGTCCTCCGGGCTCAGCGGACGATCCTTGACGGCCCACAGGCTGGCGGCCACCTCTATCTGTTCACTGGTTTCGGGCGGCGTCACGCTTCAACTCCTTTTGCGACCTTTGCCCCCGGTCCTCGGAGGCCATGGACCGCATGATCAGCCGCAAACCTTTGGCGGCCTCATTTTCAACTGTGGTTTCTGAGACGCCCAGCGTCCGGGCGATTTCCTTTTGCGGCAAGCCCTGGATTTTACGCATCTCGAACACCTGGCGACAGCGCGCCGGCAGGTTGGCGATCAGTTGCATGACTCGCTTGAGCTCGTGGCGCGCGGCGGTTTCGCGTTCAGGCGAGGGCGCATCGCTCATGACATCCAGCCGGTCGATCTCGTCGACGCTGTCGATGCGCACGATCCGCGCCCGGCGGATACGCATCAGGGCGATGTTCTTGGCGACGGTAAAAAAATAGGCGCGCGGCGACAGAATGTGGTCGACGCTGCTCAGTTCGGCGATCTTGCAATAGGCTTCCTGGATAATGTCCTCGACGTCCTCGCGCCCCAGCCGCGCCCGTCTCAGCCAGGCGCGCAGGTCGGCCTCGTGCGGCAGGATCTGCGATCCTACCCATCCGATAATGTGCTGCGACGCCGCGTCCATGAAGTGCTCCTGAAGCATTAGATGCCTGAGGACGGAGCTTCCGTAAAACAAAAGCACGATTTTTCAGGAATTCGCCGGTTAAGCGATTGGCAATCCAACACGTGTAGGATGCAAACCGCAAAAACAATATTTTTGCGGTGCAATAAACCGCCCGCGAGATGCAGAAAGCGTACACGTGACAAGTGCAGGGCCGGCCAAGGGGAAGAAAAGCCGTCAGTCTGAAGACGGCATTCTGGACAGCGCGTTCGACGTGCTGTTCGAGAATAATCCGATCCCGATGTGGATCTTCGAGATCAAGAGTCTCAACTTTCTCGCCGCCAACCCGGCGGCCTGCGCGCTTTACGGCTACGGCAAGGACGCGCTGATAGGCAAGAGCATCCTGGAGGTCCATCCCACCGAAGACTGGACCATGACGCGACGCAATGCGAGGACGCTCAAGACTTTTTCAGCGCCCGAACGGTGCTTCACCCACGTCAAGGCCAACGGCAGGAAGATCCAGGTCCTGGTCTTCGCCCAGCGCACGCGCTACCAGGACAAGGACTGCGGCCTCGTCTGGTCGATCGATGTTACCGAACGCGAACAGGCGGCGGTCGAACTGAAAAGCACCCAGATCTTTCTCGACGCCGTCGTCGAAAGCATCCCGTCCATGGTCTTCGTCAAGGATGCGCGCGACGGCCGCTTCGTCCTGCTCAACAAGGCGGGCGAAGAGCTGCTGGGCGTCAGCCGCCACGATCTGGTCGGCAAGACCGATTTCGACCTGTTCAATTCGGACGACGCGCAACGCTTCCGCGCCGCCGACCAGGCCGTGGTCGCTTCGGGCAAGCTGGTCTGCATCGAGAACGAGCCGCTTGAGACGCCGACCGGACAGCGCTCGCTGCGCACGCAAAAGATCGGCGTGCCCGATATCGACGGCAAGCCGCGCTACCTGCTGGGCATTTCCGAGGACGTCACCGAAAAGCTGAGGGTCGAGGAACGCAGCCGCCACCTGGCCCTGCACGACGTCCTGACCGACCTGCCCAACCGCCTCAAGTTCCAGGACATTCTGGACGAACAGATCGCACGCGACGACGAGGATTTCGTCCTGCTGCTGCTCGATCTCGACCGGTTCAAGGCCGTCAATGACAGCTTCGGCCACCACGCCGGCGACGACCTGCTGCGCCAGGCGGCGGAGCGCATGCGCGCCCACGCTGGTCCCCACGACATCATCGCGCGGCTGGGCGGCGACGAATTCGGCGTCATCCACCGCGGCGCCATGGGCGACACCAGCGCCGCACGGCTGGCGACACAGCTGATCGGCGCCTTGTCCGAACCCTTCAACGTCGACGGCGACATCGTCTCCATCGGCTGCAGCGTCGGCATGGCGCAGAAATCGACCCACGGCAACACCGCCGACGGGCTGATGAAGCGCGCCGACCTGGCGCTTTACGCCGCCAAGACGACCGGCAAGGGCGACTACGCCTGGTTCGAATTCTCCATGGAGGAAAGCGCCGACCGCCAGCGCATCATGCGGGACGAGCTAAGCGTGGCGCTGGACAGGAACCAGCTCCATCTGGCCTATCAGCCCATCGTCTGCACGCGAACGGGCAGGATCGTCTCGTTTGAGGCCCTGCTGCGCTGGCGTCACCCGGACCGCGGCCTGATCTCGCCGGCCGAATTCATCCAGGTCGCGGAATCGTCCGGCCTGATCGAGCCGATCGGCCGCTGGGTCCTGACCGAAGCCTGCACCGAAGCCGCAAAATGGCCGGCCGGCGTCGGCGTGGCGGTCAACCTGTCGCCGCGCCAGTTCACCGGCTTCGGCCTGGTGTCCGACGTCATCCGCGCGCTCGACGTCTCGCACCTCAACCCCGCCCGGCTGGAGCTTGAGATCACCGAGTCGATCTTCCTTAACGACAGCGCCGAAAACCTGCGCATCCTGCACCAGATGAAGAAGCTGGGCATCCGCATCGCGCTCGACGACTTCGGCACCGGCTATTCCAGCCTGGCCTATCTGCGCCGCTTTCCGTTCGACAAGCTGAAGATCG
>CBIHPL010000051.1:0-12023 GCA_966212005.1 uncultured Asticcacaulis sp. | reverse complement strand
CAAGGCCGAATCCGCCTGTCTTCCCCGACAACGGCATATACCGGCGCCACGGTAATCCGGTCGTCACCGCCGCCCACGTTCCGCTGGAATGGCGCTACGATCTCAATCCTGAGACCAACCCGTGCATGATGGAGCGGTTGGGGATCAATGCGACCTTCAATGCCGGCGCGATGCTTTGGCAAGGGAAATACATTGTCGTGGTCCGGGTCGAGGGCAATGATCGCAAGTCTTTCTTCGCCATTGCCGAAAGTCCCAATGGCGTCGACAATTTCCGCTTCTGGCCGCGCCCCGTGGTTCTGCCGCAGACAGATGCGCCGGACACCAATGTCTACGACATGCGCCTGACGCAGCATGAGGACGGCTGGGTCTACGGCCTGTTCTGCACCGAGCGCAAGGATCTGACCCAACCCAACGACTTGTCGGCGGCGGTCGCCCAGTGCGGCATCGCGCGCACCAAGGATCTTGTCACGTGGGAACGACTACCGGACCTGAAGACCAATTCCGGCCAACAGCGCAATGTCGTCCTGCATCCCGAATTCATTAAAGACAAGAATGGGGACGGCAAGTACGCCCTTTATACCCGACCGCAGGACGGTTTTATCAGCGTCGGTTCGGGCGGCGGCATCGGCTGGGGTCTGTGCGACGACATGACCAATGCCGTGATCGACAGTGAAACCATTGTCGACAACAAGGTCTATCACACCATCAAGGAACTGAAGAACGGCCAGGGCCCGGCGCCGATCAAGACCAGCGAAGGCTGGCTGCACCTGGCCCACGGTGTCCGCAATACGGCCGCGGGCCTGCGCTACACGCTCTATATGTTCATGACCGACCTGGAAAAGCCGTGGATCGTGACCCATGCACCCGGCGGGCACTTTATTGCTCCGGAAGGTGACGAGCGCGTGGGCGATGTGTCCAACGTCACTTTTACCAACGGCTGGATTGAGGCGGGCGGCCAGGTCTTCATCTATTACGCCTCGTCCGACACCCGGCTGCACGTCGCGACCTCGACCGTCGCGCAGCTGATAGACTACTGCCGTAACACCCCGGCCGATCCGTTGACGTCTGCCGCCTGCGTCCAGCAGCGAATCGACCTGATCGCCCGCAACGAGGCGTTTGCGAAAGGGTCGGGCTGATGGCCGACACCCTGGTCGTCACCCTGCAGCAGGAGGCCCGTCACGAAGCGCGCGCCATTCTGAACTGGTGGCAGACCCACGCGCCCGATGACAAGGATGGCTTCTGGGGCGAGGTCGGCGCTGATGAGGCGCCGGTGAAGGACGCGCCGCGCTCTGTCATCCTCTACACGCGGCTTTTGTGGTTTTTCAGCGCCATGGCCAGCTATCTCGACTCGTCCGAAGCGCGGGATCTGGCGCGCCGGACGGCCGCCTATATCCGCAGGCATTTTCTCGATCCTGACCATGGCGGCCTATACTGGCTGCTCGATCACAAGGGCCAGGTGATCGACGCCAAGAAGCAGGGCTATGCCCAGGCTTTCGGCGTCTATGCCTTTGCCGAATATTACCGCGTCACCGATGACCCGGCTGCGTTGGCCATGGCGCGCGGGCTTCAGCGTGAGATCGAGGAGCGCTTCTGGGAGCCGGTCCACGGCGGCTATACCGAAGCCTTGAGCGCTGTCTGGTTGCCGCTCGACGACCCTCGCCTGTCCGATAAGGACGTCGATGCGCCCAAGACGATGAATACCCATCTCCATATCGTCGAAGCCTATACGCACCTGCACCGTGTGGCGCCCGACGATATGAGCCACGCGGCGCTTTATCGCGCGCTCGATATCTTCGCCGACCGCTTTGTCGATGACAAAACCTGTCATCTGCGGCTGTTCTACGATCTTGACTGGACCGACCGGACGCACGCCGTCAGCTATGGCCACGACATCGAAGCCAGCTGGCTTATGTGGGAAGCGGCCTGCGTCCTTGGCGAACCTGCGCTGACGGCGCGGGTCAAGCCACTGGTCACCGGCCTCGCCGAAGCGACTTTAAGGCATGGCGTCATGCTGGACGGCAGCATCGCCTATGAGCAGGATTTCAACGGCCGTCTCGACCCTGTTGGCGAATGGTGGGGGCAGGCCGAAGCCATGATCGGATTCGTCAATGCCTGGGAGCTGACGCGCAACCGTGCCTATCTGGATGCGACCGAAAAGCTGTGGCGCGTGCTTAAGACGCAATTCGGCGCAGGCAGCGGGAATGAATGGACCTGGTACGCAAAGGATGCGGGCCGTCCGCCACAGGTCAAGGCCGGACAATGGAAGTGCCCGTACCACAACGGCCGGGCGATGATCGAGCTTGACGAACGCCTGAGCCAGATACGAAGCTAACTTTGTTTAACGCGATATTTTAGCCGAAAACCGCTGCACACTTTTCGGCATATCGCTCAAAACGCTTGCCAAAAAAGAGCAGGCGAGGGGAAACGCACATGACGCAGCCTTCTTTGGGATTGGCGCCGATCGATCTGGCCATTGTCGCCGGCTATATCCTGGTGACCATCGCGCTCGGCTTCTGGGTGGCCAAGCTGTCGTCGGGCAATCTCAGCAACTACTTCCTGGCGGGCAACAAGCTGCCGTGGTGGGTGCTGGGCCTTTCCAACGCGTCCGGCATGTTCGATGTCGGCGGCACCATGTGGATGGTCGGGCTATTAGTGGTCTACGGCCTGAAGTCGGTCTTCATTCCGTGGCTGTGGCCGGTGTTCAACCAGATCTTCCTGATGGTGTTTCTCGCCATCTGGCTCAGGCGGTCCGGCAAGCTGACCGGCGCCGAATGGATCACCTTTCGTTTCGGCGACGGGTTGGGCGCGCGTGCCTCACACCTGATCAACGTCATCTTCGCCCTGATCATGGTCGTCGGCATGCTGGCCTTCGGGTTTTTGGGCATCGGCAAGCTGGCGGCGGAGTTCAGTCCGTGGCGCTTCTCGGCCGACCCGCACATGAATGACAAGATTTACGGCCTGATCGTCGTGGCGCTGACGACCGTCTATTCGGTCAAGGGCGGCATGTATTCGGTGGTCATGACCGAAATCCTGCAATTCTTCATCAAGCTTATCGTCTGTATCGCCATTGCGTGGATGGCCATGACCATGGTGACGCCGGAAATGCTCAGGGCCGCCGTACCGGCCAGCTGGAACGAGATCGGTTTCGGCTGGACGCTCGGCCTCGACTGGCAGGGCGTAGCTGACGCCGCCAGGCCCGAGAACAAGGTGGTGGCGACCTCGGCGATCAAGACCATTGAAAACGAAGGCCATTCCCTGTTCGCCATCTTCATGGGGCTGATGATCTTCCAGGGCTTCTTCAAGGCCATGGCGGGGCCGGCGCCCAACTACGATATGCAACGCCTGCTGTCGGCCAAGTCGCCGACCGAGGCCGCCAAGGTCTCGGGCTTCGTCAACCTGGTCCTGCTGTTTCCGCGTTACCTGATGATTGCCGGCATGGCGGTTCTGGCGCTGGTCTTTATCGGCCCGTATTGGACGCAGCTCCAGGCCGATGCCGTCGCCGCCGGCAAGCCGTTCTCGGGCGATTTCGACGCCATCCTGCCGTGGGTCGTGCACGAATTCATGCCGCCGGGGTTGCTGGGTATCGCACTTGCGGGCCTGCTGTCGGCCTTTATGGCGACCTATTCGGCGTCGTTGAACGCTGCGCCGGCCTATGTCGTCAACGACATCTACCGCAAGTATTTCCGACCCGATGCCGATCAGAAGACGCTGGTCCGCCTGAGTTACCTGACCTCGTTCCTGTTCGCGGTCATCGCCGCCTTTATCGGCTGGCAGCTGAACTCGATCAATGAAGTCATCACCTGGATCACGACGGGCCTCTATGGCGGCTATACGGTGGCCAATGTCGTCAAGTGGTACTGGTGGCGTCTCAACGGCACCGGCTATGCGGCTTCGATGGCGCTGGGCGTCGTCGCGGCCATGGCGATGGCGATCTATAAGGACCCGGTAACGGGTGCGGGGATCGACGGGCTGGCCGCTTTCCCGTGGCTGTTCGCCGCTTGTCTGGCCGTGGCTGTCATCGGTTCGCTCATTACCAAGCCGACCGATATGGTGACGCTCAAGGACTTCTATAAGAAGACCAGGCCGTGGGGTTTCTGGGGTCCGGTGCTGAAGGCACTGCGCGAAGACGAACCGAACGTTCAGCCCAACAAGAACTTCGCCATCGACATGGTCAATGTGCTGATCGGTATCGTCTGGCAGACGGCGCTGACGGTAGACTAATGGAGTGCCCCCCGTACAAAATTCCTTATCTTGAGAGTCTATAGGGGAGGCGGGTATGAACAGGGCTTATGATGTCGAACTTGAAGCCCTCCGCAGTGAGATCGAGGAGGGCGGGGCTCGTCCATTGATAATCGACAATCATGTCGATGTATTGCTGTCTATGAGTGGTTCAACCTTAACCCAGGATTTGCTCGCATCTCTGTCCGACAAGGCGGAGTACGATGAGGGTATGTTTTCGATCATCCACGCCGCTGAGTCGCTGGATGACGAGCCCTATGTTTCGGCGCTACTTTCGATCTTCCCAGCATTGTCAAAGTCAGCGCCGCGGTGGGCATCCATCGTTCTCATGCGAGTGATGAATGATGAGGCCAGCAGGCTGGCGTTGGTCCGCTTGCTTCGGGATTCTCATGCTCTGATCAAAGAGCCAGTACGTTCGATGTGTGATCGGATTAACGCCGCCAGCCCGGAGTTTCTAAGCAAGACCGTGCCGGTCATAGTCGCGGCAAGCTAATCTTTCGCAACGTGCGATAAACTATCTCGCCAGACTCGCCCGGGCGCGGGTGATGTTCTGCTTCTGCGACGCCGGCTGATCCAGCACGGTCAGCAATGCCTTGCGCACCGCCTGCTTTTGACCCGCTGTCAGTTGCGACTTTTTGAAGTGATCCGTCACATAGAAGGCGTCAACGGCGCGTTCGCCGTAGCAGTCGATGTGCGCCGAGGCGATATCCATGTGCAGGCGCGCCAGGGCCTCGACCAGATCCGCCAGCAGACCGGGGCGGTCGCGGCCGGAAACCTCCAGAATGGTCGCATTGGCGTTGGCGCTGTCGTCAAACGCGACAGTTGGTGCGATGGCAAAGGCCGCCGTCCGGGCCGCCATAGCCGACTTGTACTGGATGACGGGCGGCAGCTGTCCAAGCGCTGCCTGTTCCAGCTGCTTTTCCGCCTGTTTCATGCGCTGCGGATCGTCGTGGGCAAACGGCAGGCCCTGCGTGTCCTGAACGTAGAAGACATCCAGTGCATTGCCTTCGGAGGAGGTAAAGACCTGGGCACCTACGACGTTGGCACCGAGATTGGCGAAGGTGCGCGACAGGTCGGCGAACAGGCCCGTCCGGTCCGGCGCCGTAATCGAAAACGCTGTGGCGTTGCGGCTTTCGTCGATGCGCGCCCGTACGGCGGCCTCGGCATTGAACGATGACAGGACCAGGTCGGCGTGGCTGCGGATGTCTTCCGGCGTGAAGGAAAACAGGTAGTTCTCGTCCATGGTCGCCAGCCACGCGGCGATGTCGTCATTGTCCTGGCTCAGCTCTTCTCGACGGGCCTCGGCGCGCTCGTTCAGCCCCTCGCGGACGCTGGCGACGGCATCCGAGCCGCGTCCGCCGCGGAAGGCGCTTTCGGTGGCGGCGAACAGGTCGCGCATCAGCTGGCCCTTCCACGCATTCCACACGCCCGGGCCGACGGCGCGGATATCGGCGACGGTCAGGATGAGCAGCAGGCGCAAGCGTTCCGGCGTTTCGACGATGCGGGCAAAGCTGGCGACCGTTTCCGGATCGGAGACGTCGCGCTTTTGGGCGTAGTCTGAAAGCACCAGATGGTGACGCACCAGCCAGGCGATCTGGTCGATCTTCCACGGCTCCAGACCCAGACGCTCGCACGCCTTGCGCGCGGCGCGCTCACCGCCGATTTCCTGGCCGTCCTCGCCCCCCTTGCCGGTGTCGTGCAGCAGCATGGCGAGATAAAGGCTCTCCTTGTCGACCAGTTGCGGCATGATGGCGCTGGCCAGTGGGTGGTCGGCCTTGTAGCGGCCGGTATCGATGCCATGGATGATGTCGATGGCGCGCAGTGTGTGCTCATCGACCGTATAGGCATGGTACATGTTGAACTGGGTTTGGGCGACGATGCGGCCGAACTCCGGAACGTAACGCCCCAGAAGCCCAGTTTCGGACATCATGCTCAGGATCCGGTACGGATTGCGGCCGCGTACCAACAGGTCGAGAAACAGCTGGGCCGCTTTTTTGTCGCGGCGCAGGCCCGTCGTTACCAGGGTCAGGTTGCGCGCGATGGCGGTAAAGGCGTCCGGATGCAGGTCAAGATCCAGCCGGTCGGCCATCTTGAACAGCAGGAACATAGCCACCGGCGACTTTTGGAAGATGTCGGGTGAATTGACCGACAGGCGGCCGGAGGTGACGACAAAGCCCGGGTGATCGGCCTTGGTCAGGTTCATCAGGCCCGACTGGATCATGTTGGACAGCCGCGTCAGCGGTTTGGCTTCCTGGGCCTCGAGTGTTGTGCAGAAGGTGCGCGTCAGCGCCCCGACCTCTTTCGAGACGATGAAGTAGCGGCGCATGAAGCGCTCGACATTGGGCTCGCCCTGGCGGTCGATAAAGCCCATGCGGCGGGCGATTTCGGGTTGCAGGTCGAAACTCAGCCGTTCTTCGCCGCGGCCGGCCGTCATGTGGATCAGGATGCGGACCTTCCACAGGAAGTCGAAGGCGCGCATGAAGATCTGGCGTTCGCGATCCGTCAGGATACGATCCAGAACGCCCCACGAGTCCTTTGACTTTTTTGGGGCGTCTTCGTCGATGATGCGTGCATTCGGATTGGGTTCGGCCGCGACCCGGTACCTGGCGATCCAGAACAGGGTATGCAGGTCGCGTAAGCCCCCCTTGCCCTCCTTGACATTGGGCTCGACAACAAAGCGGGACGTGCCGGCCTTGACGTGGCGGCTGTCGCGTTCTTCCAGCTTGGCGGCAACGAAGTCGAACATGTTCGTCTTCATGCCTTCGGTGGCCAGCTTGAGGTCGAGCAGCTCGACCAGTTCCTTGTCACCGGCGATCTGACGATGCTCCAGAAGCGCCGTCATGATGGTGTGGTCGCTGCGCGCGTATTTGATGGTCTCATCGACCGTGCGCGAGGAATGACCGACCTTAAGGCCCAGGTCCCACAGGGTATAGAGGATGAACTCGATGACCGATTCCGAGTGCGAGGTTTCCTTCCAGGCGCGCAGGAACAACAGGTCGAGGTCGGAATGGGGCGCCAGTTCGCCGCGGCCATAGCCGCCGACGGCCAGAAGCGACAGGCGCTCGCCTTCGGTCGGGTTGCGGGCGCGATAGACGTGCGTCAACGTAAAGTCCCACAGAGCGCTGACGATTTCGTCGGTGGCCCGCGCGAGGGCGCGCGCCGTGGCATGGCCGCCCTTGTGGTCGATATTGTCGAGGATGCTGGCGCGCGACAGGGTCAGCGCCTCTTTCAGGATCTTGACCGCGCGGCGGCGCAGGTCGGCGCTGTCGCCGCTCGAGTCCTCATAGGTCTCGGTCAGGGCCTTGCGCAGATGCGCGCCGTCGATGCGATAAGCCGGCACAGGGCTTTGTGTAGCTGTCAGCATGTCGAACGCGCGATCCATTTTAAAGCACCCGAAGCCTTAGTTTGTAAGCATCTTCTGTAAATTATAGATGACTTCCAAGGCTTCCTTGGGGCTTAGATCGTCCGGATTGATGCCTTTGACAAGGGCTTCCAGCTTCGATGGCGCCGATTTGACCGGTTCGGGCGCTGGACGCTCGAACGAAAACAGCGGGAGGTCGTCGAGCCTGAGCTTGGTCTGGTTGTCTTCTTCGAGGCGTTGCAGGATGTCGCGGGCGCGATTGACGACGTGGCCCGGCATGCCGGCCAGACGTGCCACCTGCACGCCATAGGATCGGTCGGCCGCACCCGGACGCGCCTCGTGCAGGAAGATCAGCTCGCCATTGTGCTCACGCGCCGTCAGGCTGATATTGCTGACGAACTTCAGGCGCTTATCCAGCGTCGACAGCTCATGATAGTGAGTGGCGAACAGGGTTCGGCACTGGATGGCGTCGTGAAGATGTTCCGTGCACGACCAGGCGATCGCCAGGCCGTCATAGGTGGCCGTGCCGCGTCCGATTTCATCGAGGATGACGAAGGACTGCGCTGTTGCCTGGGCCAGGATGGCGGCGGTTTCGACCATTTCCATCATAAAGGTCGACCGGCCCTGCGCCAGGTCATCGCCGGCGCCGACGCGCGAGAACAGGCGGTCGACGACGCCAAGATGCATCGCCTTGGCCGGCACGAACAGCCCGGCCTGCGCCATGATGATCAGCAGCGCGTTCTGGCGCAGATAGGTCGACTTACCGGCCATGTTCGGACCTGTGACCAGGCTGAGGCGGGGTGCGGCCGCGCCCGTGGCATCAAGGTCGACGTCGTTGGGCGTGAAGGGCTTGCCCTGGCTTTTCAGGACGGCGCAGACGACCGGATGGCGGCCGCGCGAAATCTCAAGCCGCGATGACTGATCGACCTTAGGTCTCACGGCTTCGAAATCTTCGGCCCAGCAGGCATTGGCGACCGCGACGTCGAGCGCGCAAATGGCGTCGTGGGCGGTCTGGACCTCGGCGGCCTGCCGACGGACCAGCTCACGCAGCTCTTCGAATATCTCCATTTCCAGCGCCAGGGCCTGGGAGGCGGCTCGCTGGATGCGGGCGTCGAGATCGACCAGTTCGGAGGTGACGAAACGAACCTGGTTGGCCAGGCTCTGGCGATGGATGAATTGCTTTTGCGTGTCCTGCGCCTGGAGCTGTTCGGCCAGCTTTGTGCTCAGCTCGATGAAATAGCCAAGGACATTGTTGTACTTGATGCGGATGGCGATGCCGGTCTCGGCCGCCAGCCGGCTTTCGAGCGCCAGGATGATCTGGCGGCTGTCGTCCCTCAAGGCCCGCGCCTCATCGAGCGCCGGATGGCATCCTTCGCGGATGAAGCCGCCGTCGCGCAACGACAGCGGCGGCTCGTCGACCAGGGCGCGTTCCAGACGGTCGCGCATGGCACTGGTGGCTTGGGAAGGCACGAGGGCCGAGATAAAGCCTTCGATTTCGGTGGGCACGGCGGGATCGATGACCGGGTTCTGCGTGGCGTCATTGAGCACATGCGCCAGCGATTCGCCGATGGTCAGGGCCTGGTGGATGATGCACAGGTCGCGCGGGCCGCCACGGTTGAGGCTGAGGCGCGACAGGGCGCGCGCCTGATCGCTCAAAGACCGCATCAGATGACGCAGCTGTTCGCGGACATCGCGCCTGGGCAGCAGCCATTCGACCGTATCCAGCCGGGCATTGATGGCGTCCGGGTGATAGAGCGGCCGCGACAGGCGCGACAGCAGAAGCCGCCCGCCGCCTGAGGTGACTGTGCAGTCGATCGCCTGGATCAGGCTGCCTTCGCGCCGGCCGGTCTGCGTGCGGTCGATTTCCAGCGAGTTGCGCGTCGCTGCGTCGATCGACAGGTAGTGGGTTTGCAGCACGCGCACCGGCGGCTTCAGCACCGGCCGCTTACCCGCCTGTGTCAGGTCGATATAGGCGGCGATCATGCCCAGCGCCGAAATCTCGGCCGGGCTGAAGGCACCGAAGCCGTCGAGCGTCGAAACACCGTAGAGTTTGAGCAGGCGTTGTTCGCCGGCGGCCGGATCGCTGAGCGAGCCCGGCTGAGGCTGGATGACGCCGCCGCACGATTTCAGCAGGGCATAGACGATTTCGTCCTGCAGGATGCGGTCGGCGACGAGGCTTTCCGAGGGTCTGAGGGCCGACAGGTGCGCGCTTAAGGACTCCGGCGCGATCTCAAGGCATTCGACGTCGCCGGTCGACAGCTCGACACTGGCCAGAGCCATGACGCCGCCCCGGCTCGACAGGGCGACCAGCCGATTGGCGCCGCGCGCCTCAAGCAACGAGTCTTCGGTAATCGTGCCGGGCGTGATGACGCGGACGACGCCGCGCTTGACGACGGATTTGGAGCCGCGCTTCTTGGCCTCGGCCGGGTCTTCCAGCTGTTCGCAGATGGCGACGCGGTAGCCCAGCCGGATCAGCTTGGCGACATAGGCGTCGATGGCGTGGACGGGCACGCCGGCCAGGGGGATGTCCTCGTCCTTGTAGCGGCCGCGCTTGGTCAGGGCCAGCGACAGGGCCTGGGCTGCCGTGACGGCGTCCTCAAAAAACAGCTCGTAGAAATCGCCCATGCGTAACATGAGGATCGAGTCGGTATATTGCGCCTTGGTCTGAAGATACTGCGCCATGACGGGCGTAGCGCCTTCCAGGTCCAGGGCGGCCGCATCGGGGGTCAAATCGGTGGCTGCGTTCACGAGCGCTTATCCAGTTATGCGCTAGAAAAGCAGCGCGAGAGGGTGGATAAGTTAACGGCTCTTAACGAATTCGCAAAGAAGCGATGTGCACAAAAAGTGTGCACAAGACCGGTGGATTTCTTGGTGGAAGGCTGATAAGAGTATTTGTCAGACAATTGACAAATGGTATACTATCGCGGTGCGCCGGGATAGTGTATAGGATCGTACGTGAATAATGCCTGCAAAGCATTGACGCTTGGGCAATGTGAGCGCTAACATAAATAAAAACGACGCAGAAAACGAAATGGCCAGCGAAAAACAGACCTTCAGCGACGACGAAGCGCTTCACCTCCACCAGTTCCCTGTTCCCGGCAAGATCGCTTTGGCTCCCACCAAGCCGATGGCAACGCAGCGCGACCTGGCCCTGGCCTATTCGCCGGGCGTGGCCGTGCCGGTCCTGCGCATCGCCGAAAACCCTGATGCGGCCTACGACTATACGGCCAAGGGAAACATGGTTGCGGTCATTTCGAACGTCACCGCCATCTTAGGGCTGGGCAATCTGGGCGCCCTGGCGTCCAAGCCGGTCATGGAAGGCAAGAGCGTGCTGTTTAAACGTTTCGCCGATATCGACAGCTTCGATATCGAAGTGGCGACGCAAGACCCCGACGAGTTCATCACCGTCGTCAAGAACATCACCGGCGCGTTCGGCGGCATCAATCTCGAAGACATCAAATCCCCTGAGTGTTTCATCATCGAAGCGGCGCTCCAGGACATGGCCGATATCCCGGTCTTCCACGACGACCAGCACGGCACGGCCATCATCTCCGCCGCCGGCCTGATCAACGCCCTGGAAATCACAGGCAAGCGCATCGAGGACGTCAAGGTCGTCCTCTGCGGCGCGGGTGCTGCCGGCCTGTCGTCGCTGTCGCTGGTCAAGGCGCTGGGCGTCAAAAAGGAAAACACCACGGTCGTCGACATCCATGGCGTCGTCTATGAAGGCCGCACCATCGACATGGACCAATGGAAGTCGGTCCACGCCACGCGCACCGCCAAGCGGACCCTGTCCGAAGCCATGGTTGGCGCGGACGTGTTCCTGGGCCTGTCGGCCAAGGGCGTGCTGACGCCCGACATGGTCGCCACCATGGCGCCCAACCCGATCATCTTCGCCATGGCCAACCCCGATCCGGAAATCACCCCCGAAGACGTCGCCAAGGTGCGTTCCGACGCCATCGTCGCCACCGGACGGTCGGACTATCCGAACCAGGTCAACAATGTGCTGGGCTTCCCCTACATCTTCCGCGGCGCTTTGGATGTGCGCGCCCGCCGCGTGAACCACGAAATGAAGATCGCAGCTGCCCAGGCCCTGGCCATGCTGGCGCGCGAGGACGTGCCGGACGAAGTCGCTGCCGCCTATCAGGGCCGCCGCCTGAAGTTCGGCAAGGACTACATCATCCCGTCGCCGTTCGATCCGCGTCTGATCTGGTACATTCCGCCGTTCGTCGCCCAGGCCGCCATGGACACGGGTGTCGCCCGCAAGCCGATCGAGGACATGGACGCCTACCGCAAGCGCCTGGAGCAACGTCTCGATCCGTCGGCGGGCTTCCTGCAGACGATCACCTCGGCGGTACGGTCGCGGCCAAGCAAGCGCATCGTCTTTGCCGAAGGCGAGGACATCAGCGTCATCCGCGCCGCCCAC
>CBIHPL010000050.1:0-12037 GCA_966212005.1 uncultured Asticcacaulis sp. | reverse complement strand
CGAAATCATTGAAATAGGAGTCGTCCCACAGGATAAAGCACGAAGGATAAGGCGGCATGACGGACAACACTGCATCGGCAACCGGAACCTTGGCGCTTAACCGCCGGACGCTGTTGGGCGTAATGGGCGGTATGGCGCTGGCAGGTCCGGCCGCCGCCCAGCTGGTCGAGGATGTGCAGGTCGTCGGCAAGAAACCGTTCATCGCCTATTTCAAACCGTCGCCGGTCGTCACGCCGCTGAGCAAGACAATCTGGGGCGCCGAAACCGTTGGACCGCGCGATCCCGGGAACGGCCTGGAAGACCACGCGCTGACGCAGTGGAACTATTGGGACGGGTCGATCCTGAAAGGCAAGGACGGCAAGTACCGCATGTTCGCCAGCCGCTGGGACCAGGCCGGTGGTCACGGGGAGTGGTGGAATTCCAAGGCCGTCGTCGGCGTCAGCAAGTCCTTGTTCGGTCCTTACGAAGACAAGGGTCTGTTGTGGCCGCACGATCAGAACGGCAAGGGACACAATGTCATCGCGCTTGAGATGCACGATGGGCGCTATGCCGTGGTCGTCAGCGAGACGCGGCAGGGCAAGGGCGATGTTTTCACCTCGGCGTCGATCGACGGCCCCTGGGAACTGCTGGGCAGCATTCAGGTCGACCAGAGCAAGGTGCGCTCGCTGCGCGATCCGGGCGAAGTCCAGGCGCCGGACAGCCCCGAACCCCGGCCGTGGCACGCGTCGAATGTCGGGATGATCCTGCGCCCGGACGGCAGGTATCAGCTTGTCGAACGGTCGGGCCAGATCCTGATCAGCAAGGGCGGCATTCTCGGTCCCTACGAGCCGCAGGGGCCCGCGATCTACCGCGACCTGAAAGGCCTGCCGCAACGGTCGCTTGGCAAGCTCGAGGATCCGGTGATCTGGTTCAGTGGCGGCTGGTACCACGTCCTGGTCAACCATTGGGATGAGCGCCGCGCCTATCACCTGATCTCGCGTAACGGCATCGACGGCTGGATCGTCCAGGGCCTGGCCTATGAGCCGAATGCCGACTTCATCCGCTACACCAACGGCACGGTCAACCATTGGAACAAGCTGGAACGGCCGGGCGTGGTCATGGAAAACGGCCACGTCGTCGCCTTGACCTTTGCCGTAATCGACGTGCCCAAGGACGACGAGAAGGGCAATGACCGCCACGGCAGCAAGGTGATCGTCGTACCGTTCGACGGCGCTGCCATCGACCGCGACCTGGCCAGGGTGGGGCAGGCATAGACGCGCTCAGGGGTGATTTTCAGGGCCTCAGCGAAGTTGCAGGGCGGTGATCGAACGCGGCGGAAACACATATGTCGCCGGAATGCGTCCGGCGGGTTTGCTCCGCTCGACCACAACGTCGAGGTCCGGCTTGGCTATTGTGTTCTGGCTGCTCCACGCCGGTGCGTTCAATTCATGGACGTCCATATGCGAATAGCGTTTCAATTGCGGAAGCGCCGCCACAACCGCCTGGTCCGGGTGGCGATTGACCACGATCAGTGACAGCTTTCCGTCCTTGCTGTGCAGTGTGGCCGACGCGTCCAGGCATGCCTGCTCCTGAACACCAGGAAGGCCGATGACCGGCGACTTGCAGTCCAGGGGCAGGCTCTGGTCGCCGCAGTGTTGGCTCATGAAGGCCATTGCGTGGTAGATGGTCTGCCGGATCGACGCGTCCCTCGTCGTCATGATCGGCGCCAGCACGTTGACGGTCTGAGCCCAGGTCGCCATGCCGACGATATCGGCATGACGGATCATGATATTGTACAGCGTCGCCGTCGCCAGTGCGTGGCCCAGTTGTAGGTATTTTCCATATTGTAGACGCCGGCGCCGCCCGGCTCCCAGATACCGATTTCATCGAGCGCGATCATCATCGGCGACTGGCGGGGCTTGAAGCGATACCACTCGTTGAAGCCCGTGACCTTGTCGGGGGCCAGCGCCTTGATCTGTCGCTTGAGGGCAGCAATCGTGGCTTCGCAATTATCCGCACTCCGGATGATGGACAGTGGCATGCCTTGCTCGGTCTTGGGGTACAGGTGTGCCGATATGTAGTCGAAGGCCGGGTTAAGGTCCCTGATGACCCGTTCGGTCCAGTGGTCCGTTCCACCGACCGCGATCAGTTTGATGCTGGGGTCCTGAAGCTTCATCAGCTTGGTATATAGCCAGGCTTCCCTGGTATATTCGTTGACATCCTGAAGCCGGCCGGCGTCGGGTTCGGCCTCTTCCTCGTTGCCGATGCCCAGTATTTGACATTGTGGGGTTCGGAGTAACCGTTCTTTCGCCGCTTATCGGCATAAAACGTCTTCTGGGTGCCGTTGCAGTACTCGACCCAGTTCGATGCATCCTCGGCGGTGCCTACGCCCATGCTGACGGTGATGAAAGGCTCGGCCGAAACGGCGCGGCTGTATTCGATAAACTCATCTGTGCCGAACTGGTTGTCGATGACGCCGGTCCAGATCAGGTTCGGCCGCACGGGCCTCTGCGCCGCGGGCCCGATACCGTCTTCCCAATGATAGATCTTCGTGACTGTGCCGCCAGGGTATCTCAGGATGGTCGGCCGAAGTCCCCGCACCTTGTCGAGGACATCGCGACGGAAGCCCCGCGCATCGGACAGGGGCGAGCCTTTTTCGAAGATACCCCCATCGATGGACCGGCCGAGGAACTCGATGAATTGCCCAAAGATCAGCGGCGAAACGGCGCCGGCCTGGCCCTCGACATCGACCTCAAGCGTGGCGGTCGGTTTCGCGTCCGAGCGACGGGCTGCCATGGCCTGCCCGGAAGTGGCCGCAAGCGCTGTGAAAGCGGCACCGGCTTGCATGAGTACGCGTCTGTTGAGCACCGTCGCCTCGTCCTGCCATATCTTTTGTCTGACTATTGCAGGATTGCAAACTTAATGCAATTCGAAATAAGAATTCGCCCGGAGACCTTTTGGTCGCGTTGCAGGCGCTCTACTCCCGTTCGGTCAGGGTATAGTTGGTGCCCTTGTCGCGCATATAGTCGTTGATGACCGCGATCATGCGCGCGCGCGTCAGGTCGGCATGGCTGATATCGGCATGGCAAAGGTTCGCGCCGGTAAGGTCGCTGCGGATCAGGCGGCCGCCGCCGAGGTCTAGCGGCCCCAGATTGGCGCCTTCCAGGCAGGCATTGTTAAGTTTCGCCCCCTGCAAACGTGCCCCGCGCAGGTCCGCGCCCTTGAGGTTGCATCGCCTCAGATCGGCGTTAACGAGATTGGCGCCTTGCAATTCGGCGCCGCTCAGGTCCATGCCGAAGAAGACGGCTTCGGACGCATCGAGCGTCGACAGGCAGCGGCCCTTCATCACGTGTACCAGACGGAAGTCGACGCCGGCGAAGCTGTGCCGTGTGCCGGACGCGCCGCCGGTCTTCACCCACTGTTCGTGCTCCGACAGGAGCTGGTCCAGCGGCTGATCGTCGATGAAAACGGCGACAGGCGCTTCCAGCATGTCGGCTGTATCGGCTTCCCTGAGATTGCAGCCGCTGGTCGTCGTGTCGACCATGATGGCGCCGCGCATGGTCGCCCCGGTGACGTCCGCGCCCGACAGGTCTGCGCCATTGATCATTGCGCCGTTGAGGTTGGCCTTGCGCAGCTTGGCCTGGCTCATGACGGCGCCGGACAGGTTGGCGTCGCTGAAGTCCGTCGATACCGCCAGGGCGCCGTTCATGCGCGCGCCCGACAGGTCGGCGCCGCTCAGGATCGCGTAGTCGAGTTCACCCGGGCGCTTCTCGTGCTTCATGAGGCGCAGGCCCTGCTTGTCGTCCTTGAAGGCGATCTGGCCTTCGCGCAGATCGGCGCCGATGAGGGAGGCCGCCGACAGGTTTGCGCCACGCAGGCATGCACCACGCAGGTCGGCACGGTCGAGGCGGGCAAAGCGCAAGTCGGCATTGCGCAGGTCGCAGCCGAACATGTTGGCGCGCAGGAAGATCGAGTCCCGTAAAGAGGCGCCGTACAGGCGCGCGCCGGTCAGGTTGGCGTCGCTGAGGTCGACGCCCTCCAGCTTCATTTCCGTCAAATCGATATAGGACAGGTTGGCGATGCGACCGCCGGGGCGATTCGCCTTGAACAGGGCATGCTGCTCCAGAATGTGACGCAGCGACGCCGGGTCTATCATCTGAAGCGTTGCGGCGGTGGGTGTGGTCGGAGCAGGCATCGGGACAGATCGGCACCATGGGGCGAACTCCATTGGGGGAGCCGCGAGTCGGTTACAAACGCAATGACTGAATCGCGGTCGATGTCTAAACAAACCGTGATCGCATGCAAGCGTTTTCCGCGGGCGCCAATATGGTGCGGCTATTCGCCGCCGCAGGCCTGGCAGAGACCATGCGCTTCCATGGTGATATGCGAGACCTTGAAGCCGGCCGTTTGCGCGCTGGCTTCGATATCCGTCACGTTCGGAATGGCGATCTCGACGCTGCGTCCGCAACAGTCGCACAGCAGGAAGCCGGCTGTGTGTTTGTGATCATGGGCGCCGCAGGCGACGAAGGCATTCAGGCTTTCGATGCGATGGATAAGTCCCATCTGCTCCAGGAAACTCAGCGCGCGATAGACCGTTGGCGGTTTGGCGGCGCCGTCCGGATAGAAGCGGTCGATGACATCGTAGGCCTTGATGGGACCGCCGGCATCCAGGACCAGTTCAAAGGTGCGCAGACGCGCTGAGGTCATACGCTCACCGGCTTCGACGCAGAGCGCCTCCGCTTCCGCCAGGCGCGCCGGCGTGTTGGCGGGACGGTCATGATCGTGGTCGTGGTGTGCGCAGGCGTGACTCATGCACCCAAGGTAAGACGCGTCACCGGTTTTCGCAACAGGGCGGTTTGTCCGACCTGGTGTAATAATATATCAGCGGCGCTTGACATGCGTTATATTATTACATAACAAGCCGGTCTCGCTTGTTTGTCCTGGGGTTTGTCATGTCGCGACTGTGTGTGTCTGCTTCCGTAATCGCCTTGTCCGCCGTTCTTGCCGGCGCCGTTCCGGGTCTTGCCATGGCGCAGGACCAGGGCGGCGAGGAGGTGGTCATTACCGGCCGCGGTTATGCGGTCCAGAAGGACGCGGTCATGTCGAGCGTCGATGTCATCAGCCGCGCCGAGATCGCTGAAAAGCCGGCGCAGGGCCTGGGTGACATGCTGGCCTACCTGCCGGGTATCCGCTCGACCAGCTTTGCTCCGGGCGCCAGCCGGCCGGTCATTCGCGGGCTTGAAGGCGTTCGTGTCCTGGTTCTGAATAATGGCATGGGCGCGGTAGACGCCTCGGCCCTGTCGCCCGACCACGCCGTGGCGACCGAGCCGCTTGAGGCGCGCCGCATCGAGGTCCTGCGCGGCCCGTCGGCCCTGATCTATGGCGGCAATGCCATAGGCGGCATCGTCAACATCATCGATGATCGCATCCCGACGACGCCGGTTGCGAACGGCGTGGAAGGCCGGATCGCCGCGCAGGTGTCGAGCGTCGACAACGGCAAGCAGCTGGGTTTTGGCGCGAAGGCCGGCAGCGGTCCACTCGTCTTCGCCTTCGACTACGCCAATCGCAAAAGCGACGATTATGACACGCCGGTTGGACCGGAATCGCGCTACCTGACGGACCTGGAAGGCGAAGCGCCGGATACGCGGACCGTCCAGGAGAACTCCGCCGCCGACATGAAAAGCTACGGCGCGGGTGTGTCGTGGATCGGTGATTTCGGCTTCGCCGGCCTCAGCATCAAGCAGACCGACACGCGCTATGGCGTGCCCGGGCATTCCCACGGGGGCGAAGACGAGGAGGGGCCGGTTACGATCGGCCTGGAACAGACGCGCTACGATTTCCGCTCGGAGGTCAAGCTGGCCTTTGCCGGCTTTAATCGCCTGACGGCCGATGCCGGCTATAGCGACTATGAGCACACCGAGTTCGAAGGCGACGAAACCGGCACGCGCTTCCTGTCGGACGGCAGCGAATATCGTCTGACCCTGGTGCGCGACGGTGTTGGCAAGCTCAGCGGCACGGTGGGCCTTACCGGCCTGGACCGCAACTTCCAGGCCATCGGCGACGAGGCGTTCATACCCTCGACCGAGACACGTCAGGCCGGCGTCTTTGCCCAGTACCGCTACGACAGCGGCGCCTGGGGCATCGAAGGCGGCGCGCGGCTCGACCGGACGGAGCTGATATCTGATGATTTTTCACGTGACTTCAATACGGTATCGGCTTCACTGGGCGGATTTTACCGGCCGTCGCATCACGCCTTTGCGGGGCTCAGCCTGACGCGGTCGGAGCGCGCGCCGTCGGACGCCGAACTGCTGGCCAACGGTCCGCACATGGCGACAGGGCAGTTTGTCGTCGGCAATCCGAATTTCGACACCGAGGTGGGACAGTCGCTGGAGTTTACCGGCCACATGATGGTCGACGAGCACAACCGCTTCCAGATAGATGCGCACCTCTATGCCAGCCGTTTCGACAACTTCATCGACCTTAAGCCCACCGGCGCGGAAGAGGACGGCATGCCGGTCTTCCAGTACGTCCAGACCGATGCCGACCTGTGGGGCATTGAACTGGAGGCCGATACGCGCCTGTTCGACTGGCGTCACCAGACGATCAGCCTGAATCTCGCCTATGATTTCGTCCGCGGGACGTCGGACCTGGGGCCCATCGCACGCATACCGCCACAGTCGCTGACGGCGCGCCTGGAAAGCGCCGGCGGCGCCTGGCGCAGCCATGTCGAAGTTCGTGCGGTCGACGCGCGTGACGACCGGCTGGCGGAAATGGAAACGCCTACAAACGGCTATACCATGGTCAACCTGTTCACCTCCTACCGGATCCGGCCGGGCCTGTCCGTGTTCGGCGAAGTGCGCAACGCCGGCGATGCCGAGATCCGCGAGGCAACCTCGGCGACCAAGGACTTCGTGGTCGGGCCAGGCCGGTCATTGCGGGTTGGCGTGAACTACAGTTTCTAGACGCAATCCTTCAAAAGCCGTGCTTTGGAAAGTGCGGCGGCACGCCGCGCACGTTTGCGCGAGGCCGCGCGCCTCTTGAGCGCATAAAAAAGGCGAGGGCGCCTTGGCATCCTCGCTAATTCCGTTACTTGACTTGCTCCGGCAGAAGGCATGCGGTAGAAGCGAGGCTCGTTTTTTCTAACTCCTCTCGAAGTACCATGGCACAAGAACAGAACAACGACGCAACGCTGACTGGAAACGTCCTCTTCTACCAGAATCCGGAGCCGCTCAGCCCCGACACGCATGGCACCATGGGCATCAGTGCGACGGCGACGCCGCACGCCTTCGTCGCCGAAACCAATGTCGTTCCGCTGACGGTTGCCGAATTCCCGGCCGCGTCGCTGAGCTACCCGATCGTCTTCATCGGCGAAAACTACATGCCTGTCGCGGCCATGGGCCTGTCTGCCGGCCAGAACGTGTTCGTTTCGGCGGAAGGCGTCTTCAAGCCCGATGCCTACCTGCCGGCCTTCGCCCGCCGTTATCCGTTCGTCTTCGCCAATGACGAACGTGAAGAGCGCATGATCCTGTGCGTCGACACCAACGCACCGATGGTGTCGCGTTCCAACCCGGACGTGCCGTTTTTTGAGGACGGGAAGGCCACGCCGTTCGTCGAAAACGCCATGCAGTTCTGCACCGATTTCGAAACCGAGCGCCGCCGCACCGAAAGCTTTGTCGGCTTGCTGCGCGAACTGAACCTGTTGTCGCCGCGCGAAACGCTTTACCGGCCGCAAAATCCGGATGGCACGCCGGGTGAGCCGCAAAAGATCGCCGAGTACTTCGCGGTCGACGAAAAGGCCCTGAACGAACTGTCGGGTGACAAGCTGGTGGAGCTGCGTAACAACGGCGCCCTGACCCACATCTATGCCCACCTGAACTCGTTGCTGGCCTGGGACAAGCTGATCGCGATGACGATCGAGCGCAACGCCGCCGTCCAGCCGGTCCAGTAATTAACGACATAGAACGATGAAAGGCTCCGGCATTGCCGGAGCCTTTTTCGTTGTCCTATTTGTGGCCGGATAAAGGCGCGAAGCCACATGTTCGTCCGGGGCGGGCAATATCCAACGGTAACGTCGCCCATTCAAATGATTGATGGCGAATGTCTTTTTTCCGGCCGAGACTCTCCCGGCCAGAGAATTTTTCAGCTGAACATTTGTAAAATTCGCCATTTTTTCAACATATAGATAATTAAAATCGCATAAAATTCCTGTAAAGATGCAAGATCGCAAAGCGGCGCATTGTTGAGTGGGCTTCAGGAAAATCACTATCGTGGAATAGGTTGCGGATAGCTGCTGACTATACACAACCATGCCGTGTTTTTGGCTGCTCTAAACAAAGTAGATCTGTATGCGTAAAACTGTATTGTCGTCTCTTCTGGCCTGCTTCGTCTTTGTGCTTGGCTTGGTCGCGATGACAAGGACGGCCGAGGCTGGCCCAGCGATCGGAACGGTCGGGCCGGCAAGCCGCGATGAGGCTCTCATCAAGTCCTATTTCGACCTGCTGCAATATCGTAACCTGAAACGGTATCGATTTGACGCCTACCTGACGGCCGATCGTGACGCCTATCGTGTGTCCATGGTCCAGATGATGCAGCGGCAGGCCAGGTCGCATGGCATTACCCTGCGGCCGGTATTGATTTTCCCCTTCGCCTTCGGCGACCGGACGGACTACGGCAAGTATCCCAAGGGCGACGCGGACGCGCTGTATCGTCAGGGCTACGACCGGACCTATGCCTTCGTAAACGCGTTCAAATATGAGATCACCGACTACGAGCTTGGCAACGAACTGAATGTGCTCGTCAAGAATGCGGCGGGCCAGTCGATCTGGGGCAAGGGCTGGACCGCCGCCGAGTTCAACACGCCTCTGATGAACGACTGGGCGATCGTGCTCAAGGGGGCCTCGGACGCCATCGACAGGATCAATGCCGACAACGGCCTGAAGCTGCGCCGGACGCTGAACACGACGTCGACCCATTTCGGCTTTCTCGACTTCATGGCGTCGAAGGGCGTGAAATACGAGGTGATTTCCTATCACTATTACGAACGGCTGGGCACCAATCCCAACAATTACTGGGGCACGTTCAACCTGTTCCAGAAGCTGGCGCAGTACAAGCGTCCGGTGCAGTTCAATGAGGTGAACTGCGGCGAAATCTACGATCCGCTGTACCAGAACACCTGGGCGGGCTATCTGGTCGAGACCTGCAACAAGAGCCTGAACAACACGCTCAACTACCTGACGACCCAGACCTATGTGACGATCGAAGATATCGATGTCTATGAGTTCCTGGACCGCCCGGAAAAGAGCGGATTCGAGGCCAGATTCGGCATGCAGTTCGACATGCGCGCCTGGAAGATGACCATGCTGACCGCGACGCTTTATGCCGGAGGCAATCTGTCGGAGACCGAGCGCGGCTACCTCACGCGCCGCGGATTCCCCGCGATTCAGAAGTGACGCCTGAAGCGGCGCCGGCTATGCCTCGGTCGGCGCCATCGGATTGCGCTGGAAGACCGAACGCGTCAGGCACGAAAAGACCAGCCGCCCGGCTTCGTCGAGGACGTCGTGCTGGGCGATGACCACACCCTTGGTGTCGCCGACGGCGTCCTTGCCCATGATGGTCAGGCGGCACTTCAAAAGCTCGCCGGCCGGGGGGTTGCGCATCCAGCGCAGCGCATCGACGGCCAGGCGCTTGGTCTGCGGCCAGCTGGCGGCGGCTTCGGTTTCCAGCTTGGACCAGAAGGCGAAGATCAGCGAGTCCGGCAGGCCGTCTTCCGTCTTCCAGGTCGGGGCATAGGTCTTGCAGAAGCTCTGCAGGTCTTCCTCGGAGACCACGCCGGCGCCAATCGAGGCAACCTGGCCAATCCACAAATCGTCAAAGGCGGCGGGCATGCGCGAAGTCCAATCCGAAGGCCACGTAGAGGCGGTGGGGCAACAGGCTCTCTTAGACCGAGTTGCGGTCGAGAGCAACCGTCGCGGGCCTGTCTCCGGTCTTCGCTCAAAACGGGACGAACGGTGCGCTGCGGGACGGGAACGGGCGCTTCACCTGGCAGTGGAAAAAATAGCGTCCGGAACCCCGCGTCAGGCCGTGCGGCGGTTGATTCTTGGGCTGCCTTATGGTTCTGTCGAACAGGGCGATATCGGAACGGCTATGAGTAACGACAGCATCAACGTCATTGAGGACGAGCCCTACGAAGGTATCTATCGCGGCGCCGTTTCGACCTATGCTCAGGCGCGCGATCACCTTCCCGACCGCTTCGATCTTGCCGATATCCTGCGTTCGACGCGTGAGGCGCGTGGCTGGTCGCTGGAGCTTGTCTCCGAAATGACCCGCGTCCGGCAAAGCTATCTGGAGGCGCTGGAACAGGCGGCTTATGACGTCCTGCCGCCGCGTGCCTTCGCCATCGGGTATGTCAAGGCCTACGCCAAGGCGCTTGGGCTCGACGAAGAGACCCTGGCCGATATGTTCAAGCGCGATGTGACGGACGCCAATACGCGCCTGCATGCGCCGTCGGGCGCTTCGCTGGAAGACGTGAAGCCGAACTACAGGCTATATGTGTCGGCGGCCTTCGGGCTGGTGGCCGCGGTCGTGATCTGGAATATCGTCCAGCGCAAGCCGATCGATTTCAGCAAGCACAACGAATCCGTCTTTGCCAACCAGGCCTGGTCGATGGGCGTGCCGATGATCCGGGACGGAGTGGTCTTCGTCACGAAATCGCAGCCCGCGCCGCAGGACCAGGATGTGCCCCCGCCCTATGTCACGCCGGGTCTCGAAGACGGCTTCTCGTCGATGATGGCCGCGCGCAACCAGGCCAGCGCCGCGCCGGTGCCGGTCGAGGACGTCGTGCAGGGACGCAAGGCGTTCAATCCGCGCGGCGCCATCTATGGCGCGCAACCTGACAATTCGGCCGTCACCATCCAGGCGAAAAAGAGCGTCCTGCTGGTCGTGCACGACGGCAAGAACGGTGTGGTCCACTTCGTCCAGCAACTGGGAGCGGGTGAGTCCTACCGCGTACCGCTCAACGACCTGCAAAACGCGCTGGTCGACGTGACGGATATCTCGGCCATCGAAGTCTATCACAATGGCGAATATGCCGGGATGATGGATGCCAATGTCATGCCGGTCGCCAAGCTGAACGCCCGTGCCGCCCAGATGGCGGCGCAGCTGGACAGCCAGTCGGTCGCGCAAGGCACCGTCGCCCAGGTCTACCGTACGGCCGCACCCGCGCCGCAAAAACCGGTGGCGGCGCCGCGCAATACTGCTCCCATCCCGTACGCACCGGCACGTCCGGCGCAGACGTCCCCAGCGCCAGCCCCCGAACAAACGACTCCGCCGGCTGCCGATACTGCGCAATAAGGCTTGCGGCGGGTGCCATGAGCGCCGATATAAGCCGGATATTTCCTGAGCCAGAACCTGTAAAGAACTGCGACATGAGTGCTACCGATCATACCCACGTCAGGCCCTGGCGCACCATAGAGCGACGCAAGAGCCGGCAGATCCGCGTGGGGAATGTGCTGGTCGGCGGCGATGCGCCGATTTCGGTGCAGTCGATGACCAACACCCTGACCTCGGATGCCGAGGCGACCCTGGCGCAGATACGGGCCATGGAAGAGGCGGGCGCCGATATTGTGCGGGTGTCATGCCCGGACGTCGAATCGACGCAGGCGCTAAAGGTCATCGTGCAGCACGCGCAGGTGCCGATCGTCGCCGACATCCATTTCCACTACAAGCGCGCCATCGAAGCCGCGGAGGCCGGCGCGGCGTGCCTGCGCATCAATCCGGGGAATATCGGTTCGCCCGACCGGGTGCGCGAAGTTGTAAAGGCCGCAAAAGACCATGGCTGTTCCATGCGTATCGGCGTCAATGCCGGCTCGCTGGAAAAGGACCTGATGGAAAAGTATGGTGAGCCTTGCCCCGAGGCCATGGTCGAAAGCGCGCTGCGATCGATCGAGCGCTGCGAGCGCCTGGGCTACCGTGAGATCATCATTTCACTGAAGGCCAGCCACGTTCCCACCGCGGTCGAAACCTATACGCTCTTCGCCGCGAAGTGCGACTATCCCACCCA
>CBIHPL010000049.1:0-12151 GCA_966212005.1 uncultured Asticcacaulis sp. | reverse complement strand
TGCTGGGCATGGCGCTGGGCCTGTAAGGCGGCACTTAAGGATCGACGCGTTCCACCACGTAGCCGCGCTGCCGCAGCATGGCAATGACACTGTCCGGTCCGTTGAAATGGGCCGCGCCGACGACGACAAAGGTCGTCATTTCCCCCTTCAGCATGGTCTCGATCTGCGGCACCCACCTGGCGTTGCGCCCGGTCAGCAGCATGTCGTACCGGCGCGGCCCGCGCAGCTTTTCCTCTGCCAGGCTTTGAGTCATGGCGCGCTGATCGCCGGTACGCCAGGTCTTGACCAGGGTTTCGAGACTGCCTGGATCGCGGCCGAAATGGATGGCAAGCGCCCGCTTCAGCGCCGCCGTGCCGTCTTCGTCCATCCCGGCCCCAAGGGCATAGAGGTAGTCGTAGTGCGCCTTGTGGCTCTCGAAGCCGCCGGTCTTTATCTTCAGCGCCTTTGCGCGGTTGAACAGCACCCAGTCCACACCGCGGTCCAGATCGAAGCCGCCGGCCGCGGAACTCAGTTCGCCGACAAAGGCCGCCATTACCGAAGGACGGACACGCGCGACGTCATCAAGCGTATAGTTGTAGCGATGCAGCAGGGTTTCGAGCTCGCGGATTTCGACGCTGCTCAGGCCGTTGGTCAAACCCGGCCGTGCGGAATAGGCCTGCTCGGCAAAGCCTTTGAACTTCGGCATCTTGTCGAGGTCCGGAACCTCGAACCAAACGGCATCCGCCGTGTCGAAGGCCTGAAACAGACGTGCATCCATCCACTCGACACCCGGCGGCAGGGCGTGAACACTGCCGAAAAGATAGACCGTTGCCCTGCCGCTTGTGATCTTCCACAGCAGGGGCGCGCCGACCGGACCCGCCGCGACGTCGCGAGCATCCGCCGCTACCGGTGCAGAGACGGCTACGGGGCGGGAGATCGCCACGCCCGGTTCAGACACGGGCAAGGCCGACCACGCCGTAACCGCCAGTGCCCCGGCCAGCAGACCGATACAGGTATCGCGCACCCATTCGGGGGTGCCGGCCATGCCAATACGTATCCGTTGGCGAATGTGGCTCGAATTCATGCAAAACGCCCTTCGTCGGGGGAAGACGAAGGGCGTGCCTGCAAGCTGGATGCCGGTTGTTAAGGGTTAGTTAACCTTTTCGACCGCGATGCCGCGCTTTCTCAGCATGGCGATCACACTGTCCTTGCCCACCAGATGGCCGCCGCCGACGGCGACAAATACGGTCCCCTTGCCAGCCAGGATCTGTTCGATCTGCGGCACCCATCTGGCGTTGCGGTCGACCAGCAGGCGTTTGTACAAGGCCGGATCGTTGTCGGCGTCGAACTTGTTCATTTCAGCGTTCAGCCCAGCCTCATCGCCACGCATCCAGGCATTGAACAGGCGGTCGAGCGTATTGTCCGGCTTGCCGACCTCTTCAAGCATCTGGCGCAGGCCCTTGAGATCTTCCTTTTCGGTTCCGCTGGCCAGCATCTTCATCTGGTCCTCGGCTGTCTCAAAGCCCTGTATCGGCATCTGGCGTTCGCGCGCCAGCCTGAGCAGGGTCAGGTCGACGCCCGTCTGCGGTTCGTAACCCAGACGCGCCGATTCAATCTGCAACAGGACCAGGCTGACCATCCACTTTTTCAGCGGCATGATATGCTGAAGCGTCATGCCGTTCGACGCGAGAATGCCCTCGAGCCGGGTGACCTCCTCAGGGGAAAGTCCGCTGGTGGCCTTCTGGCTGGGGTCGATACCGTATTTCTGGACCAATCCCATCATCTTGGCCTGGTCGTCCATGTCCGTCAGTTCCAGCCAGAGCGTCTCCGATTTTGCGAAAGCGTCCCTGACCTTTGGCGTCTGCCATTCGACGCCTGGTTTCATCAGGTGTATGCTGCCGAAAAGATAGACCGTCGAGTCGCTGTCCTTGACGACCCACATGAGCGGCGTCGGCGTTTCGGCACGCGCTTCGACAGGCGCCAGGCCGGCAAAGGCCATGCCCAGCGCGGCAAAGCCGAGAACAAGGCCCGCCGCGCGATGCAGGCTGTTGGCGATGAATGTTTTTATGATCATGAATTATCCCCCTTTGAGGTGTAATGCCCCGTCATTCGGGCGAGAAAATGTCTTCGATCTTCAGCCCGAACAAGGCCGCGATCGAAAAGGCCAGCGGCAGTGACGGATCGTACTTGCCGGTTTCGATGGCATTGATGGTCTGGCGCGAGACCCTGAGCCGGTCGGCCAGTTCGGCCTGCGACCAGTTGCGTTCGGCGCGCAAAACCTTGATGCGATTGTGCATTGGCCTACCTGCGCTTCCACCACCAGTATGCCCAGGCAATAACGTAGCCGATCGACATGCAAAGCACCGCCGTGAGTATCCCGGCCGCGAACTCTCCAAAACCGTCGCGGACGTGCAGTAAGGCGAGATATTGCCGATAAAAAGCCCAGTCTGTCAGCATGAACGCAGCATTGAGGGGCAGGACAAGCAGCAGACCCGTGCTTCCGCCCCAGAACCATGCCCATTTGTGAGCCTCGCGGACGGCTTCGTCGACCTTTGACCACCATATGAAGACCAGCGGCAGGGCAGCGACCATGCTGACGATGACAAACGCGAACAGCATCTTCGCCGCCAGCACCCCGCTGACGACACCGCGCCCGGCCAAAAAGCCCGCGGTGACGCCCAGTATCAGGGTCAGGGCGATATGCCCCAGAAAAACGCGTTTAAGACTCCGGACATCCATGATGTGCCCTTTCAAATGACAAGCTTCCTTTACAGCGAGCTATATAATTATGTCAAGCATACTTGTCAAAAAGTCATGCCTTATTGACAATGACGCAATATCCCCCCGCATTGCAGCATTTATATCGAAATGGACGTGCTATGGTGCACACAATGGCCCGGGTCTTGCAGTTTCGCGGACTGACAAACAATGACTGTACCAAAGGCTGGCATGCTTACCTGTGAACGCGTTCGGGCGAATGATCTGACGGATCAAGATATCGCCCTCTGGCATATCATGCAGGCGGAGACCCCAGCCTTCCGCTCGCCCCTGCTCTCTCCGGAATTCGCCCGCGCGGTCGCCGCCGTGCGCGACGATGTCCGCGTTCTGGTTGTTCGCCGCAACGGCAAAGCCGTCGGATTCCTGCCCGTCCATATCCGCCCCGGCGCCTTTGCCCGGCCGGCCGGCGCGCCTTTTTCCGACTACAGCGCCCTGATCACCCACCCCCTGCCTGGCCTGCGCATCGGCGAGGTGCTGAAGGCGGCCCGCCTCAACTCCTATCAGGCTATCGGACTGATCGATCCGTACAATGTCTTCGGCGAGACACCGGATGCCGAAAGGGACGATGCCTTCGCCATCGACCTGTCGCACGATGAGACATCGAACAATGCTTTCAAGAAGCTGCTTAAGAATATTCGCCGATTGACGCGCAATATCGAGGAAGCGCACGGCCCCGTGCGTTTCATCGTCGGCGATCGCGATCCCGCGCACTACGACGCCATGATCGCGCTGAAACGGCAGCAGACCCGAGATACCGGCCTGCACGACTTCCTGGCGGCCGACTGGGTGCAGCGCCTGTTCGCCCACCTTTTGGCCGCGCCGCAGACCGGCCTGCACGGCTTCATGGTCACCTTGATGGCGGGGGATAAGCCCGCGCTCTATCACTTCGGGGTCCGTCTCGGGGACCGCGCCCACCCGTGGGTGTCGAGCTACGATCCCGCCTTTTCGCCCTTCTCGCCGGGCCAGCTTTTCCTGAACCTGTGTCCGGAACCATTGCGTGAGGCCGGAGTCAGCTATTACGACCTGTCGACCGGCGACCAGAAATACAAGGCAATCTTTTCCAACACCACCTTCCCGGTCCGGCACGCGCGCGTCTACTCGGACGCACGGCCGGCACGCTTCCAGGCGCAGATCGAACGCTTCACGCTCGATACCCGTAAGGCCCTTGGTCCGCGCATCGATGACGTCGTCGCCCGCCTCAATCGCCGTTTCGATCACATCGCCACGCTTGAGCTGGATACGCTCAGCCGTGTGCGCGGCGTAGCCTTCGCCTTTTCGAATGCCGGAAAACGTCAGCGGGTTCACCAAGGTTAAACGGAGTTCGTGGATACTGAGATGATGGACACCCTTCCGTTTCCCGCCAGTTCCACACCGGCTGCCTCCGCCGCGCGCAGCGTGAGTGTGATCATCCCGACCTTCCGCCGGCCGCAAGGGCTGGCTTTGGCCATGAACTCCGTATTGGCGCAGGCGGGCCTCGACGACATCGCCCTCAGCCTGATCGTCTGCGACAACAGCCCCGAAGCCTCGGCGCGCGCCCAGGTGGCGGCGTTCGCGGCAGGGGCGCCGATCGCCGTGACCTATGTCCACGAGCCGAAGACCGGCGTCGCCAATGCGCGCAATTCGGCCGTAGCCGCCGCACATACCGCTTTCATCGCCTTTCTCGACGACGACGAAGAAGCGCCGGCCATGTGGCTGTCCGCGCTTCTTGATACTCAGGCGCAGTTCGACGCCGACGTCGTCTTTGGCCCCGTCTCGGCGCGCCTGATGGACGACGGTGTCCGGTATCCCCACTATTTCGAAGCCTTCTTCTCACGCAAGGGGCCGGCGGCGTCGCAAGCCATCGACGTCTATTACGGCTGCGGCAACAGCCTGATCCGCCGCGCCGTCATGCCGGCGCACAAGCCCTTCTGCACTGACCACAACGATATGGGCGGCGAGGACGACAAGCTGTTCTATGGCCTGAAGGCCAAGGGCGCCCGCATGGCGTGGTCGGCGGAAGCGGTCGTCTTCGAGGACGTACCGCCGTCGCGCTCGACGCTCAACTATACGCTCAGGCGCGCCTTTGCCTACGGCCAGGGGCCCAGCTTCTCGGCGGCGCTTGGCCACAAGCCGCTGACCTGTGCCGCGTGGATGATGCAGGGCGTGGTCCAGGGCCTGCTGTTTTCCGTCCTCGGCGGCGCAATGTACCTGATGGGCAATGTCGGGAGCGCCTACCGGCTCGACAAGGCGGCGCGCGGCTTCGGCAAGCTGATGTGGTTCCCCCCGTTCAAGATCGGCTTCTATGGCCAGGCGCTGCTGCGCGCCGACGCGCCGGGGAGATAATCATGCCGGAGACGTTTCAAGACCTGCTGCACTGGACACCCGAACTTCAGAAGCGCTTCACGCGCGACAACCTGTTGTTCCAGCACGACCTTCACACATCGGAGCTGTTTTCCGACGAAGCCCTGATCGCGCTGATCGACCGCTTTCCGCGCGAAGGCGTCGAGGTCTTCACCATGGGCTACGACCCGACCAACTGGAAACAGTGGTTCTTCGGACGGCGCAGCAACCGCGACGGCAGCGATCTCAACGGCCGCCAGCTGATGGAGGGCGTGCGCGCCGGCCGGCTGTGGCTGAACCTGCGCAAGGTCAATCATCACGATCCGTCGGTGGGCGCCCTGTGCGACCGCATGTTTGAAGAAATCTCGGCCAGGACCGGCATCTCGACACTCAAACCCGACCTGGGTCTTTTGATCTCATCGCCCAACGGACATGTCTTCTACCATCTCGACATGCCGCTGGTGATGCTGTGGCAGATCCGCGGCGTGAAGACCGTCTACCTCTATCCGCCCAAGGCGCCATGCGTCGCCGACGAGGCCCTGGAAGGGATCGCCCTGCGCGAATCCGACGAGCAGATGCGCTTCGATCCAGCCTTCGACCGTCTGGCCTATGTCCATGACCTGAAACCCGGCGAGATGCTGACCTGGGTACAGAACGCGCCGCACCGCATCGTCAACCGCGACATGGTCAATGTGTCGCTGTCGATCGAGTTCATGACGCCCAAGGCGCTGTGGCGCGCCAACCTGATCTACGCCAACGGCCTGCTGCGCCGCATCTTCGGCCTGAAGCCCAGCCTGGCGAACCGCAGTTTCTGGCTCGAGCCTTTCAAGATCGCCTATGCGCGCTTCGTCAAGATCCGCGGCGGCTACAAGGGCAACAAAAGCCCGCTGAAGCCAAGCTTCCATCTCGACGCCAGCCGCCCGGGCGAGATCCTGTTCGATGACGGCGTCACCCCGCCTGAACGGCCCGCAGCCCCGTTTGCGGCGGAATGATCTAGACGCGTCGCGTCTTTACGATCGGCACCTTGGGTTCCAGCATCTGGCCCCGCATAGCGCCGACACCTTCGGTTGGCGACACCGGTGCATTGAGAATGGCGCGGACGACGTCCATGCCCTCGATCACCTTGCCGAAGGCAGCGAAGCCGAGACCGTCGTCGGTTCCGTTCGGGCCGGCGTCGAGGAAGGTCATGTCACCGATACAGATAAAGAAGTCGCCCTTCCCCGAACCGGCGGCAGCACCCCGCACCAGTGAGATCGTGCCGTCGATATGGCTTAAGCCGGTCAGGCTTGTCGGTTCATGCGCCACGGGCGGAAGTGCACGCCGGCTGTCTCCCCCCTGGATGAGCCCGCGATCGTTCGAGCTTTTCATGGCGCGATAAAATACGCTGGCGTCGAGCTTTTTCTGGTCGACATAGCGCAGGAAGTTGGCGGTCGTCAGCGGCGCGCGGCCGGCGTCGAGATCAAGCACGATATCGCCAAGGCCCGTCGTCATACGAATTCGTACGAGCTTTTCTGCCTGCGTTTCCTGCGCCTGAACCTTGCCGCCCAATGCCGCCATGCCCGCCAGTGCCAGGCTGCCCGCCAGAAAGTTCCGTCTCATCCGCGTCTCCTCTTTTCCGCACTATCGGACGTTCATCGCCGGATCGCAAGCGCATTTTGTTCTTGATTTGTTCCGGGCGGGATTTTAGCCTTGCGCCATGCCAAAGGCCGTTACCCATCATCCAGAAGTCAATGACGACAATGCTGTCCTGCAGCGCGCGCACAAGGGGCGCGGTTCGGTGTCCAACCGTCCGAGCCAGCGCTTCAATGCCGCTGATCGTTATGATGTGCACGACGGCTGGGATGACGGCTGGACACATGAGGACCGGAGGCAACTCGAACGCCGCAAGACCATTTTGGGTATCGACACGGCGCGCAGCATTATCAGCCGCAACACCTCACCCGATGTCGGCTTCAGCCAGTCGATCAATCCGTACAGGGGCTGCGAACACGGCTGCATCTATTGTTTCGCGCGGCCCTCCCACGCCTTTCTCGACCTGTCGCCGGGGCTCGATTTCGAAACGCGTAT
This sequence comes from uncultured Asticcacaulis sp., assembly GCA_966212005.1. Taxonomy (GTDB): domain Bacteria; phylum Pseudomonadota; class Alphaproteobacteria; order Caulobacterales; family Caulobacteraceae; genus Asticcacaulis. The sequence continues at coordinate 5,008 of CBIHPL010000049.1, read as the reverse complement.
CTTCCGCAAGCCCGATGCCGCCAAACTGCTGAAGGAGGAATTGACCGCGCCCAAGTACAAGGCCGCGCCCATGGTGCTGGGCATCAATACCGATGCCTACCAACCGGTCGAGCGATCAGAAAAGATCACGCGCGCCTGCCTTGAGGTTCTGCTCGACCTGCGCCACCCGATCAGCCTGATCACCAAGTCAGCCCTGATCCTGCGCGATCTCGACCTGCTGGTTAAGATGGCGTCGATGCGGCTGGTCACCGTCACCCTGTCGGTCACCACGCTCGACCGCGAGATCGCCAGGGTCATGGAGCCACGCGCCGCAACGCCGCACCGCCGGATCGAAACCATCCGTGCGCTCAAATCGGCCGGCATACCGGTAAGCGTACTGGCGGCGCCGCTGGTCCCCGGCCTGACCTGCCACGAACTGGAAGGGATACTGAAGGCCAGCGCCGAAGCCGGCGCCGAACGTGCGGGTTATACGCTGGTCCGCCTGCCTTTTGAGATCAAGATCCTGTTCGAGGAATGGCTGCGCGAGAACTTTCCCGACCGGGCGCAGAAGGTGCTGAACCATATCCGCGACATCCGGGGCGGCAAGCTCAACGACTCGACCTTTGGCCAGCGCATGAGCGGCACCGGCGTCCATGCCGCCCTGATCGCCAAACGCTTCGAGGTCGCCGTGCGCAAATATGGCCTCAATCAGCCACGGTATGAAAAGGACTACAGCCTGTTTCGCGGCGGCGACCGTCAGCTGTCGTTATTTTGATAAGGAACGGCCTTTAGCCCAAGAAACTTCCAGATGTGCTGGTAAGCGCCGTCACGCGTCAGCGTATTATGTTCCGACCCCGGCATGCGAATGAACGTCTTTGGCCCATTGGCCATGGCGAACAGGCGCTGTCCCTGATGGAACGGAACGACGCTGTCGCGATCGCCGTGGATGACCAGCAGCGGCATGTGCACATCCTTGATGCGCTCGCGGCTGCGGAACTGATCCTTCATCAGCCACGAAACAGGCACGAACGGATAGCGTTCCGAGGCGACATCTACCGTGGCGGTAAAGGGCGCTTCGAGCACAAGCGCCCGCGCCCCACGTTTGCCGGCGACATAGGTAGCGACGCCCGTGCCCAGCGAATGGCCGTGAATGACGATGTCTTCCGGTTTGTATCCTTGCGTTTTCAACCAGTCATAGGCGGCGAGCCCGTCGGTGAACAGGCCCTGCTCGGTCGGGCTGCCGGTCGATCCGGAATAGCCGCGATAGGATACGGCCAGGTAGCCCACGCCCTGTTTGTGCATGCGGATATAGCGCCACTTGCCCTGGTCCAGCGTCCCGCCTTGGCCATGGAAAAAGAGAAAGACCGGCTGTCCGGGTTGCGGCGGCTCGTACCACGCGTTCAGGGTTTCACCGTCGGGCGTGAGGATGGTCACGTCCTTTATCGGCAAGCCGCCAGTGTCGCGCGTCGCCGGCACCGGACGGATGGTATAGAGAATGTGGCGCTGGTTGATATAGAGATAGGCGACCGCTGCCAGGTACAGGGCAGCGGCAAACGCAATGAGCACGCCCGCAGCCATCCCCAGACGGCGCACGAAAATTCTGGCTGCTGCGCTCACCCCTACCCTCCCCTCGTCACACTTTCCCTTTTGTAGCAGAGGTTTGCCGCCTCGAAAACCGCATCATCATCAAACTGGTTTACAAAACAAACTTGTTGGCGTATATCGTCATTATCGGACGCGATGTCCGCCACGGGAACAGGAGAGACATCCATGCCCCCTTTGACTGCCAGTAGATTTGAAACCAGCGGCGCGCGCTGGCACGACCTCGACGCCGTCCGCGCCTTCGCCCTGTTGCTGGGTATTGTCCTTCACGGCGTCATGTCCTTCATGGACCCGCGCTTCTGGGTGGTTGGCGACGCCGTCACCGACCCGGGCGCCAACCTCGCCTTCTATGTCATCCATATCTTCCGCATGACGACCTTCTTTATCCTGGCCGGCTTCTTCGCCCGCCTGCTGCTGGAAAAGCGCGACGGCAATGTCGGCGCCTTCCTGGGCAATCGCCTGAAGCGCGTCGGCATTCCACTGGTTACCTTTTGGCCGCTCGTCTTCGCCGCCATCGTCGCGGTCATGATCATCGCCAACATGCCCGCGCCGGGATCGGCCGCTGCCGCGGCGCCTCCCCCGCCGCCGCCGGCCATGACGGCCGAAAACTTCCCGCTGACCCACCTGTGGTTCCTCTACGCCCTGCTGCTGCTTTATGCAGGCATGGCGGTCATCAAGATCGTCACCGACGTCACCCGCATCGGTGCGCCGCTCGGCCGGATGCTGGACAAGCTGACGGGCCTGCTGACCAAGTCGGACCTGATTACACTTGTCGTCGCCCTGCCGGCCGCCACCGCCTTCTATTTCAATACCGAATGGAACATGTGGCTCGGCATCAAGACGCCGGACGCCGGCCTGGTCCCCAATGCCATGGCGATCGCCGGCTATGCGACGGCCTTTACCTTCGGCTGGTGGCTGCATCGCCGCGCCGACCTGCTGGATCACCTGGCCAGCCGTACCTGGCTTTACGGCATCGGCGCGGCCGCCGGCACCTGGGCGTGCCTGGCGCTGAACGGTGGCGCCGCCCCCAGCGCCGAACTGGTCAAGGGTTCGGACCATGCGCTGTACTGCATCGTCTATCCGATGACGTCGTGGGCCTGGGCCTTCTTGCTGATCGGCGGCGCGCGTATCCTGCTCAAGGCCGAAAACCCGCTGATCCGCTACCTGTCCGATGCCTCCTACTGGGTGTACATCGTGCACATTCCTCTGGTCATGCTGTTTCAATACCTGGTGAAGGACTACGACTGGCACATCGCCTACAAGGTCTCGATCGTGCTCTTTGGCACGCTGTTCACCGGTCTGTTGAGCTACAGCCTGATCGTGCGCTACACTTTCATCGGCACGATTCTCAATGGGCGCCGCCGCCGGGAAAAGAAATCGTCCGGCGTGCTCCAGGAAGCCTGATGGCCGATCTTGGTTTTGTTTGGTCGCGATATTCAAGGCGAAAACCGCTTACACTTTTCGCCGTATCGCTCTATCGCCGAAACGCCTGCGTCGATTTCGACGTAGGCGTTTCCCACAGGAAGACGACGCGCATGAATGCCGAAGCCGAAAATGCCCAGAAAGACCTAGCCTTCCTGAAAGCCCTGGTCAACGAAGGCCCCAAGGCCCAGGCGACGGCCGGGCACGTTTTCATGGTCGCCGGCATCTGTTATGGCCTGCAATGCGTGCTCTACTGGCTGCAGATCACATTCAACCTGGCATGGCCGCCATTGGCTTTTCTCCTCGTGGGCTTTGGCCCCGTGGCCATTTTCACGGCCTTTATCCTGTGGATGCTGTGGCGTGGCCGCAAGGACAGCCAGCATGGCGTGGCGACGCGGGCGATGAACGCGGCCTTCGGAGGCGCCGGCCTGGCCAATCTGGCCATGTGCGTGGTCTTCGGCTACGTCTCGTCCAGCGAAAAGAACTTCCTGATCTGGCTGCTCTATCCACCGGTGACCGCGGCCCTGCAAGGCGCCTGCTGGTATGTCGCCTATATGATTCGCAAAAAGCTGTGGCTGGGCGCCGTGTCCGCAGGCTGGTTCGCCACAGCCATGGCCCTGGGCTTTCTCATTCGTGATACCGCCAACTATCTGTTGCTGCTGGGGATCGCGCTCTTTGTCCTGATGGTGGCGCCAGGCTATGCGATGACACGTCAGGAAGGGGACCGTCGTGGACGTCAATGAAGCGCAAAAGGACCTCGCGTTCCTGAAAGGTCTCGTCAATGAAGGCCCAAAGACGCAAAGATCGGCCGGGGAACTGTTCCTGGTCGGTGGCGTCGTCTATGGCCTCCAGTGCCTGCTGAACGCCACGCCGATTCTTCTAAAGCTGGAGTGGCCGCCGCTGGCCTATCTTGCCATCGGCATCGTTCCGACCGTCGTTTTCGTCGGCTGGATCTTCTGGCTGATGTGGCGCAATCGTCATGACAAGGTGCAGGGCGTCGCCACCCGCGCCATGAACGCCGCATTCAGCAGCGCGGGTCTTGCCAATCTCAGCATGTGCGTCGCCATCGGCTGGGTTTCGATAACGGAGAAAAATTTCCTGATCTGGCTGTTATACCCCGCCGTCGTCGCGGCCCTGCAGGGCGCGTGCTGGTATGTCGCCTACATGATCCGCAAAAAGCCATGGCTGGCGGCTGTTTCCGCCGGCTGGTTCGTCACGTCGATGGCGCTCGGTTTCCTGATCCGCGACACCGGCAGCTATCTGCTGGTATTCACCGCCGCCATGTTCGTCCTGATGGCCGCGCCTGGCTATGTGATGATGCAACAGAGCAAGGCCGACTGAGCCATGGCCGCATTCGACGTCAATCGCCTGGACGATGCCATTCACGGCCGCATGCGGCTGGGGATCATGGCGTATCTGGCAGATGCCGAAGCGGCCGATTTCAACGAACTCAAAGACCTGCTGGACGCGACACAGGGCAACCTTTCGGTCCATCTGCGCAAGCTGGAAGAAGCGGGCTATATCGAGATCGTCAAAAGCTTCCAGGGCCGCAAGCCCCTGACACGGGCGCACATTACGACCGCCGGACGCAAGGCCTTCGCCGACTATCTCGAGACACTCGCGAAACTCGTTGAGAAGCGCTGAGGCGATACTGATCGTATCAGGCCCTCATCACCTTCAGCACAAGGCAAGGCACATCAGTTCCGCACACGGCACCAATGCAGAGCCTGCACAAATTTTTGTGGATTTAGCCGATCAACGGCGGATGCGTTATCGCAAATACGAGCATTGCAAACATCACCCAAAAGGCCGAGGCGAACGAGAAGGCATAGACCCAACCCATGGGGTTGCTGAGGGTCATTGCTTGCACATCTTGAACGGACGCAGACAGAACGGCTGGTGATGGTTTCATAAGACTCAACGCCCCTATACTAACGGTGACGACGTACCTTTTATGCCGTTCACCAAACTGAAATTCGCTTCCTCGTTGAAAAGCCTACATCGC
>CBIHPL010000048.1:0-12172 GCA_966212005.1 uncultured Asticcacaulis sp. | reverse complement strand
GCGGCGATGGTGACAGTCTGCGGCAGGGCGGACGCCGACTTCGCGCCGGCGGCCCCCTTGTTTTCGCAGGCGGTCAGCGCCGCCGCAGTGCCCATCAGGCCCGTGATAAAGGTACGTCTGAGCATTGAAGGTCCCTTTCTTAGAACTTGGCCGACAGGGTCAGGCCGTAGGTCAGCGGCTCGCCATAGGTCGTCAGGCGGGCGCCCTGCTGGGTGCCGAAGGTCAGGATTTTGTAGGTTTCGTCGGTCAGATTGCGGACATAGGCCGAGATCTCGTAGCGCTCACCGAAGGCCGCCGTGATGCGGGCGTTACCCAGCGCGTAACCCTTCTGCTTCTGGTACTGGCTGACCAGGTAATCGACCTTGGACGGGTCGTCTTCCTGGGCGTTGACCGTGAACCACTGATCGGTGCGGTAGCTCCAGTCGGTTTGCAGCGTCACGTCCCCGAAGCTGGTCGGGATGCGGTATTCGAGCGCCACGGTGCCGGAAAAGTCCGGTGCGCGGGTGAACTCGTTGCCCTTGCCGAACAGCAAGCCCGTGTTCGGATTGTTCGGGATGAAGTCCTCGGTATATTCGGTTTTGAGCGTGCCCAGCGCCGCATCGATGCGGAAGTTGGGCGTCGGCCGCGCCGAGATGTCGAGCTCAATTCCCTTCGACCAACCCTTGGCATTGATCAGGCGGGCGGCGAAGGAGGTCGTGCCGGCGGTAACCACGGGCACGCCCTGCACCAGAACCTGGGCCTTCTTGTAGTCGTAGTAGAAGGCCGACAGGTTGACCCGCAGCTTCTTGTCCCACCATTGCGACTTGAAGCCGCCTTCATAGGAGAACAGGTCCTCCGGCTCGATGCCGTTGGCGTCGAACTGGTTGGCCTGCGTGGCGCTGGCCTGGAAGGTGCCCGAGCGGAAACCACGGGCGTGCTTGGCGTAGACAAGGAAGTCTTCGGAGACCTTGTATTGCGGGGTGATGTCCCAGGTCCAGCGGTTCCAGGTCTTCGACGGTTCCGCCACGAACGGTGCGTACGGCGTCGACGACGTGACCGAGGAACGCAGCCACCACTGGCCGGTATTGGTAAAGGTGATCAGCGGACGCGCAGTCGTCGGCGCCGTCGCGGGATCGACCGTGTTCAGCCGGCGGTTGGCAGCCTCCCCTACGCCATTCAGGATATCGATCTTCGCATCCCGCTGTTCCGACGTGTAACGCAGACCACCGGTCAGCGAGAACTTGTCGGTGGCGTTCCACGTGCCCGAACCAAACAGCGCATAGGACTTGGCGACCTGTTCGTACTGGACGTTCTGGAAATAGGTGTGACGCCAGCGCTGGGCGCCCGTGCCGCGATCGAGATAGGCCGTCGTCTGGATGGTTGCCGTCGAGGAATCCGACGAGAAGTCTTCATGGAAGTAATGCGCGCCGACGATCCAGTCGAAGACGCCTTCCTTGGGCGAAGTGATGCGGAACTCCTGGGTGAACTGGCGGCTTTCGATGTCGGCATAGGAGCGCGAGCCTTCGAAGGCGGTGAAGTCGCCGTCGGACTTCGACACTTGGCGACCATTGTCGGCAGCGGTGATCGAGGTGAAGGTATAGCCGCCGCGATCCCAGTTCAGCGTCAGTGTCGCGCCGGTCTGGTCGGTCTTGGATGAGCCGTCAACGTTGGAGGCGCCGATGCTGGGCGCATTCGTCGCGGCATTACCGTAATCGTCGAACGGTGCTGACGCTCCTTTGAAGGTCGCATTGTCCGGATAGGCCGGCTCGATATAGCGGGCGATTGGCGTGCCATCCGAACTGCGGGCGCGGAAAGATAGCAGCGCTTCGAAGTCGTCATTTGGGCGATAGAGCAGTTGAAAGCGCGCGGCATTGTCGCTGATCTTGCCGAAATCGTCTTCGCCAGTGATTTTGTTGGTAGCGATGCCGCCGCGCTTTTCGGATGAGACAGATAAACGTGCCGCCAGCTTGTCCGACAGCGGGCCGGTGACGGCGCCCTGGACGTTATAGGATTCGAAGTTACCGATGCCGGCGCGGGCGTAGCCTCCGGTCTGGAACTGGGGCTTGCGCGAAATATAGTGGATGGCGCCGCCCACCGTATTCTTGCCCCACAGCGTACCTTGCGGCCCGCGCAGGACTTCGACGCGGTCGAGGTCGAAGGCCGGGAAGGCCTGGAACCACGGCGCATTGAGATAGACTTCATCGATATAGACGCCGACCGGGTTGACGACATTGGCGCCGGGGTCGTTGGAGCCGATGCCTCGGATGAACCAGCGCGGACGGTTGCGCGACTCGGTCTGGGCGGCCGAGGCGTTCGGGATGAAGCGCACGACGTCGCCGGCCGAACGGATTTCCTGGCGTTCCAGGGCGGCGCCCGACACGACGCTGAGCGCCGTCGGGACCTTTTGCGCGCTTTCGGAGCGCTTGTTGGCCGTCACGATCACGGTTTCGACCGAGCCGGCCTTGTCGTTGCGGCGGAGCTCAGCCTCTTCGGCGGCCTGACGGGTGATCGACTGATCATCGCTGGCTGCCGCGCTGGCGGCAGCGGCCACGACATCGGCAGCAAAGGCAGGAGACGTAAGGGCAAGCAGGGTCGTCGAAGCAAGCAGAAGCGCTCGCCGTCCAGAGAGGAAGGAGGTCATTGTATTCTTTGTGTTTTGAGAGGAATTACTGCGCGGCTATGGCCGGCTCGAGCTGTTCGAAGGCCTTGTAAGATACCCATGCGCGGGCGTCGAAATCGGCTTTCAGGAAGCCATGGCGGAAGAGGAAGTCCTTGAAGTCCACTAGGGCATCGACTGCTTCTTCATTGAGGAAGGTGTCGAGGTTCTGGTGAACGTTTTCACCGTAGGCGGCGCGGATGAGATCGGGGAAGCTTGAAGTTTCCCGCGCAATAAAACCGTGCGTCTCGGTCGGATGGCTGCGCGCCCACTCGCCGGCTTCGACGATGCGCTTCATGAAGCGGGCGACGAGGTCCGGGCGGCCGTCGAGCAGGTCTTGGTCGACCGTCAACGTCCGCGGCGCACCGTTATTGATGCGAACCTTCGGATCGGGATGGAAGCCGATATCGGTGACGATGTGGGCCGCCAGGGCGCGGGCGACTTCGACGCCGTAGACGCCCTTGACGAAGATGGCGTCGACGTCACCATTCAGCAGAGCACGAATCTCTGCCTGGTAGCCCGAGCGGCGGCGGATGCGCTGACCCGAGGCATCGACATCGCTGCCGCCCTGTGCTTGCGGCGCAGCGATGACATCAACCAGTTCGACGTCTTTCAGCGCGAAACCTTCCAGCTCCAGCACCTTGTCGTAGGCACGCAGGGCGGTGGCACGGTTGAAGTCGATCGAGCCGTGATTGACCGGCAGGGCCAGGCGGCGATCCTTCAGATCCTTAGGGGTTTCGATGCCTGAGCCCGGCAAGGTGATCACCAGCAGGGATTCGTCGGTCCAGTTCAGGCCGATGACGCGCGTCTTGCGGCCATTGGCCCGTGCCCAGATCGCCGGAATATTACCACCTTGCCGGAAGGAATTACTGAGCGTGTGGTCGAAGTGCGATTCCTTGATTACCGGGTCGAGACTTTCCTGAAGCGATTTGAGCTCCAGCCCTTCGGGAGCAAACTCATCGCGGAAATAGCCGAGCTGGACGGCCAGGCCCAGCGGCGTCGGCACCGGGCAGCGGGTGTACCAGAGATTGGGCAGGTTATAAGTGACAGCGCTCATGGCGAGACCTTTCGAAGCATAAGAAGGCTTTGACGCGTCTCGCAAGGGAGATCGCGCGGCTTCGTGAATGGGATGAAGGTGTGACGGCGACCCCGTGGTCCAGCCAATCAAAATTAGCGCTTCGTGTGTCTGTTAGCGCCTTGCCAAAACTCTATAAGATCAGTGGTAATTTACAATTCAGAAATTCTTACCTGTTGAATGAGAATTATGCAGGGCGTTAACCTTGGAATGCAGCCGTAGAGCCGTGGCTTCAAAGGGCGGGTGGCCACTTGATCAATTCCGCTCTAGTTGTGAAGCCTCACTCGGCTGTGCCTTTGACCAGCTTGGTGCTCTCCACCGCCATGCCGCTCGGCTTCATCCCGGACACCGCCTACGTCGGGGATGGTGGCGGAACAAATTACGCTAAAGCCTGTAATACTGCTGCCACTCCTTGCGCGGTTCATCGCCCTGCAACAGCGCGTTTGCCAGCTTGTTATTGGTAATCCGGCGGGTCTTGCTGTCAAACGCCACTGCCGTATTCAGGCGTTGCGCGATAACGCCCAGCGCCATCGCCTGACACAGCGGCCCGGCGACCGAGAACCGCGACCGGCAGACCTCTTCGCCCCTTGCCGCGCGGACGAAGTTGAGAAAATGATCGGACGGGCTCTTCGGAACCTCGGGCAGCGACGCCAGTATGTCCCTGGCCCGCGATCCCCCGATGATTTCCATTTCGCTGGCGTGCGAACCGCCCTTCATGATCACGCCGTCGCCATAGATGACCTTGCCGGGCGCCAGCTTCTTCGTTTCGATCGTCCCCGAAGTGGGCGGCGGAATATTGGGGTCGACCACGGACTCGCCGAAATTCTCCGGCAGCGGCGGATAGTTCTGCTGGCCCTCATACCAGGTCAGTTCCACCGGCGGCTTCTTGCCGCGCGCCGGGAAGCTGAAGCGCAGGGTCGAGTTCTGTGGGAACAAAAAGGCGCTGTGTCCCTGGGTATGGATCGGCGCGACTTCGGTCGGCAGCCCCAGTTCCAGGAATTCGTGGGCGTTGTCGAAGATATGCGCGCCCCAGTCGCCCAGGGCGCCGTTGCCGAAATCGTACCACGACCGCCATTCGCCGATCATATAGCCCTGGTTATAGGGATGGGTTTTGGCGGTCGCCAGCCAGGTTTCATAGTCGAGGCCGGGCGGCACCGGCTGCGCCGGCAGGAAGTCACTGACGGCCTTGCCATGCCAACGACGCGGGCTGTTCATAAAGGCGGTGATCTTCGTGACGTCGCGAATAATGCCCGCCTTGACCCAGGCATCGAACTGGAAATAGCCCTGGCCGGAATGGCCTTGGTTTCCCATCTGCGCCGCGACCTTATACTTCTTTTCGGCATCCATCATGAGCTGGATCTGACGGAAGCTGTGGCCCATCGGCTTTTCACAATAGATGTGCTTGCCGGACGCCATGGCCCGCATCGCGATCGGGAAATGGGAGAAATCCGGCGTGGCGATGCTGACCGCGTCGAACTGTTTTCCCATCTGGTCGAACATCTGCCGGAAGTCATGGAACCGCCGCGCATTGGGAAACTGGGTGATGATGGCCTGCGTCGCCGGCGACCCCATGTCGGTGTCGCAGAGCGCGACGACATTGACCAGGCCGGTCGCTGCCAGGCCCTTGACCACATCGACACCGCGGCCACCGATGCCGCAGCACGCCAGGTTGATTGTCTCGTTGAGGTTCCTCGCGCGGACGATTGCCGGCATGGCCGCCGCGCCCAGTGTGGCCGCTACGACGCCGGACGCAAACGCGCGGCGATCCATCGATCCAGTCATCTCATACCTCTCCTGTTCAAACCGTTTTTACACGCCTGCGAGCACGATTATCGCGCCGGCAGTTCGCGGAGCTTTATATTGCGGAAGGATACCGTATTGCCGTGATCCTGCAGCAGGATATGGCCATCGCGCCATTCGCCAAAGCCCGGAATCGCGCTGAACTTGCTTTGCTTGACGGCTGCACGAAACGCCTCGGAGCCGCGCACAAAGGACACGGTCTGTTTTCCGTTCAGCCAGAAGGTAACCGTGTCGCCCTGCGCGACGATCCGCGCATTGTTCCATTCCCCTGTGGGGTTGACCACCTTGTCCTTCGGCGCCGGAATGACGTCGTAAAACGAGCCGATCGTCCGGTTGCCGTCCCGGCCGAGCTTGGCGTCGGGATGCAGGGCGTCGTCGAGGACCTGGAACTCCATGCCGATGCCCGAACCCACCTTGACCGGCTTTCCGGTATTCTTGTCGATCGGCGACAGGTCGGACTGGGCAAAGATCTTGATGCCGCTGTTGGCGCCGGGCGTGATGCGGAAATCGACCTTCAGCTCGAAATCGGAATAGCGTTTCCGGGTAATGATATCGCCGCCTGCGCGCCCCTCCTCGCCGCCTTTTTCGTGGATGGTCAAGGTGCCGTCGCACGCCGTCCATCCGGATTGCGGAAACGTGTCACCGTTCAGGCCGCGCCACTGGCTCAGATCCTTGCCGTCCCACAACAGGAGCCAGCCTTCGGATCGCTCGGCGGCGGTAAGCCTGTTTGATGTGTCACCCGGCGCAGGCTTGCAGGCCGTCTCGGCGACAACCGCCGACGCCATGCCGGACGCGCTTATCAGAACCGCGAAAGCGAGTGGAAGAAGACTGAATCGTGACATGGTGATTCCTTCATTGTGGCGAACCCGACCGCCCGGCGATAGGTAGCAGCGGCATTGTGAAGGCCTCGCGTTTCATATTGAAACGACGCAGCCCAATGCGAGTAATGTGGACTTACCAATTAAGGATGCCCAGGTCAATTGGTCGGACCAGGCGACCCAAAGACTGCGATCGCGCGTTATCGTAAACCGAAACCACCTTCGTGGCCGGCCGCAAAACTCGGCCAGGCTACTGGCTGTCGGTCCGTTCGACGATGCTTGGTGAGAGGAAGGCAAGCTTTATCAGGCCGCCGAAATCGCGGGGGAGGCCACCTTTTCAGTGATGACATCCGCGCTTTGACCATTGGCGGCCAGCAACCTGCGCACGACCAGGACCAGAAGCACCAGCAAAATCACCGGCGCCAGTGGCAAGTGGAACGTCACAGTCAGTGTCCGTGAGACAAACGGCAGGACGAAAACGACCAGGGCGACCGCCTTTTCCCAGTGCCGGAAACCCGTTCGCGCTCCCTGAACGACCAGCCAGCTCAGAGGAATGGCGGTGATTGCCAGATCATAGACCAGAAAGAAGGGACTGATCAGGCGTGTGGCTGCGGCGATCACGGCCGCCGCGCCGAACGCGTCGGCCCGCGCCTTACAGGCTGCGAAGGTGGCGATCGCCAGGGCGAACATGGCAATCAGCGCCTGACCGGCATAGGCGACAGGTACGGGAGCGCCAAGCACCCTGAAGGCGCCAAAACCGCTTTGCATCGCGCCGGGATCAACAAGACCTTGTTCCAGCGTTGCGCGGGCCAAGGCACTATTGGCCATGAAGGCGGAAAATCCTTCCGGGCCGACAGCCAGCCAGGAGCACGCGAGCAGAGCCAGGGCGCCCGCCGCGGTCGCGAAAAACGTCTTCCACCGGCCCGTGGCAGCCAGAATGAAAGGTACGGCCAAGGCAAGCTGCGGCTTGATCACCAGCATTCCCAGAACGAACCCGGCCAATATCGGCCGGCGATCCAGCATCAGGCAGCCTCCGACCAATATGGCGGCGGTGAGCGCGCCATTCTGACCGTAGCCGAGATTCAGCCACAGGACGGGCATCGCCAAAAACACATAGGATGCGAAGACGGGTTGCTGGGACAATTTGCGCAGCCATAGCCGCATCAGACCGACAAAAGCCGCGGTGGTCGATACGGCCCACGCCCCCAGCGATACCCCGTACGGCAGAAGCGCCAAAGGCCAACACACGAGCAGGTAAGGCGGCGGATAGAAGAACGCCCAATAGTCGAACCTGCGCCCGAATACCGCCGTCTGGGCTGCCTGATGCGCCTCGGGCCGCCATGCGTTCGCCGCATTACCCGCCAGGGCCAGGTTCGACGCCGAATAAAAACTCATGAAGTCCGAGCCCAAAGGCTTGCCGGTGCGATCGATCAGTCCTTCGGAAAGCCCTATCCATATCGCAAAGCCGAGGGCGGACATGATCAGCAGGATGAGGCCGTAAGCCCGCGCCCGTTGCGGGTTAAGCCAATCTGCCTGTCGAACGACACCTACAAGTCTGGAAACCTTCATGGCGGCAGTCTAGCCGCAAGGCTTTAAAAGACCGTCATCACGCCCAGATGCGCATCCGTTCCGGGTGCGGGTGTGGTCCGCCTAAAGCGTCACGCCGTTCTTCCAGATGGCGATTTCGCGTTCGTCATTCTTTTCGTTGCACGTCGGCTGCCCCGAAGCCGTTTTCAGGATCAGTTCCATCAAGGAATCGGTCGCGGCGTCCAGGCCTTCGTTCAGCACCTGACCGGCATCGAAATCGATCCAGTGCGGCTTCTTCGCGGCCAGGGCGGAGTTGGACGCGATCTTGAGCGTCGGCGCCGGAAAGCCCAGCGGCGTGCCGCGGCCGGTCGTGAAAAGGACGATGACGGCGCCGGCCGCGGTCAGTGCGGTCGACGACACCGCGTCGTTGCCGGGCGCTTCCAGCAGGCTCAATCCCTTCTCATGGGTCCGCTCACCGTAGCGCAGGACTTCGTTCAGGGGCGAGGTGCCGCCCTTCTGTACGGCGCCGAGCGATTTTTCTTCGAGCGTCGTGATACCGCCGGCCTTGTTGCCAGGCGACGGGTTCTCGAATACCGGCTGGTTGTGATCGAGGAAGTACTGTTTGAAGTCGTTGACGACGTCGACCACGCCCCGGAAAACCTGTTCGTCTTTGGCGCGCGCCATCAGGATGCGCTCGGCGCCGAAGATTTCAGGTATTTCCGTCATAATCGACTGACCGCCCGAAAAAGCCACGCGGTCGGCCACCCGGCCGACCAGCGGATTGGCGGTCAGGCCGGAAAAACCGTCAGAGCCGCCACATTTGACGCCGATGGCCAGGTCCGAGACCCGACATTCCTCGCGCCGATCCTTTTCCACCACCCTGACCAGGTTTTCCAGCGCCTCCAGCCCGGTTTCAGTCTCGTCCTCGACCATCTGGGCAGCAAAATATTTCAAGCGATCGGCCGGGCGGTCGATCTCCTTCAGCAAGGCCGACAGCTGGTTGTTCTCGCAACCCAGTCCGACAATCAGCACGCCGCCGGCATTGGGGTGCATGGCCAGCGCCGCGATCAGCCTGCGCGTATTGTCGAGATCATCGCCCAGCTGTGAACAGCCCAACGGATGGGTGAGGGCATGAACGCCGTCGATGCGGCCGGCAAAGCGCTCCGACGCAAGCCTGGCCAGGCGCTCGGACGTCTTTGCGACGCAGCCGACCGTGCACAATATCCAAATCTCGTTGCGAATGCCGACGCGCCCGTCAGAACGGCGATACCCCATGAAGCTGCCGGCCTGCGGTTGCGGGCGGATGGCGGGCGACGGGTGGTATTCATAAGCTTCCAGGCCACCCAAGGCCGTTGCCAGGTTATGGCTGTGGACATGCTCGCCCGCCGCAATGTCCTGCGTCGCCTTGCCGATGACGAAGCCGAACTTCAGGACCTCATGGCCAGCCGGGATGTCCGCAAGCGCGATCTTGTGGCCCTTGGGAACGTCGGTCAGCAGTGTTACCGTCGTCTCACCGACCGTGACCGCCTCGCCCGCGGGCATGTCCTGAAGCGCCACGGCGACGTGGTCATGGCTGTCAATGCGCAACACACCCGCGGGTGCGAGGTCGGCGGGGCCAAGTCGTGCGCAATTTCCCAGCTGCTCGTTCATTGGATTTCATGCTCAAAAAGGTCGATGGAAAGCGGCCTGACGGTGACAGGATACACACCCGCCCACGTCAGCCGTCATGCTTTTGCTTCCAAACAACCCGGAGGTCCAATGCTTTTTTTGGACCAATCGGGTCCGAAAGTCTTCCGGCGGCCGTCCTTGCGCCGCGTCTCGCCATCCTTGGCAAGAGAGCCATTTTTTCACGCTTCACCCGTATTCTGGCTTGTATCCCGGGCGGACTGCGCCCCGTATCAGGCCGCGGCATTCGTGTCCGATTTCACATTCGATAATGTTTTTATAGACAAATAGGCAATATTTGATATGACAAATATACTGATTGGTCAGCACCCTGCCCTTTGCGCCGCTGCTTTTCAGGCGCATGGTCATTTGGGGGATTGAGTTTGTAATGGTGCCAATGGCTTCTCCTTCCTATGTGATCGGTGTCGACGGCGGCGGAACGCGCTGCCGGGTGCGGCTCAAGTCACCTGAAGGACAGGTTCTGGCCGAAGCAGAAGGTGGCCCCGCCAATATTCGCCTGGGGCTGGACCTTGCCTGGTCGCATATCGGGGAAGCGATCGACATCGCCCTGGCGACAGCGGGCCTGACCCGCGACATCCTGCCCGTGACCGCCGCCGGCCTTGGCCTCGCCGGCGTCCTGACCGAAGACAATGTCCGCGCCACGCAACAGGGCGCCCTGCCGTTCGGCACAATCGCCATCGCCAGCGACGCGCATATCGCATGCCTGGGCGCCTTTGCCGGCGGCGACGGCGCCATTCAGATCGCCGGCACGGGCAGTTGCAGCTACATCATATCGGGCGGCCGCGGCCGCCAGGTCGGCGGCTGGGGCTTTCTCCTCGATGAACGTGGTTCGTCCGCCGCACTGGGCCGCGACGCCGCCAAGGCCGCGTTGAACGCACTCGACGGCCTTGGCCCGGAAAGCCCGTTGACGCGGTCTCTGATCGCGGTCTTCGGCAGCGGCGTCGCCGTTGTGGATTGGTCGGAAAGCGCGACGCCGGCACAGTACGGCGGCCTGGCTCCCATCGTCTTTGACCACGCCGGTGACAACGACCCGGTCGCCTTGGCCCTGCTGGAAAATCTGGCGGCCGACATCGACCGCTACATCCGCCGCGTCATTGCCCTGGGCGCACCCGGCGTTTGCCTGATGGGTGGACTGGGACCTTACATCAAACCGTGGCTGGCGGCCGACGTCGCAGCCGCGTTGCAGGACCCGCGCCTCGACCCTCTGGACGGCGCGGCCCTCCTCGCCCTGGGTCAACACGCCGTGCCGAGGCAGTCGGCATGACGGCCCTGCTCGAAGTCTGCGTCGATACGCCCGAAGGCCTGAACGTCGCCACGCGCTTTGGCGCGGACCGCATCGAGCTGTGCGCCAGCCTGGGCGTAGGCGGCCTTACGCCCAATCTCGGACTGATGCGCATGGCCGCGGCCACTGGCTGCCCGACCCGCGCCATGATCCGGCCCCGCCAGGGTGACTTCGTCTATACCGAAGCGGAAGCGCTGGTCATGCAGCACGATATCGAAGCGGCGGCCATGATGGGGCTGGAAGGTGTCGTCATCGGCTGCAACCTGGGCAGCGGCGCGCTCGACCTGGTCCTGCTCGAACGCCTGGCGCGGCACGCCCACGCGCTCGACCTCAAGATCACCTTGCACCGCAGTTTCGACCTCGTGCCGGATCAGCTCGAAGCCCTGGCCGTCGCACAGTCCCTGGGCATAGATGGCGTCCTGACGTCCGGCGGCGCGGATACCGCGCTCGGCGGCGCCGACGCCATCGCCCGGCTGGTCGCCGCCAGCGCCCGGCCGAACGGTTGCCCGACGGAAATTATCGCCGGCGTCGGCGTCACGGCCGAAACCGTCTGCGAAATCATCCGCCGTACCGGCGTGACGGCAGTTCACGCCTCATGCAGCCGGCTCGAACCCAGCCCGGATGCCGAAGCCATACGTTTCGGATTTGCAGATCCCGACCTTCGAAAGACGGACGCCCAACTGGTGACCCTGCTGAGCAACGCCGTTCGCCGTCCACCCGCCGTCGCCGCCGCCGTCAGGTAAGCCAAAGAGAGAAAGAGGTTATCATGACATTCTTCTCAGCGATCGACAGCTTGGAACCGCGTCATGGGCCGCTCTACATGCAGATCGAGCGCATCCTGCGTGACGCCATCTGCGAGGGTGAATTTGCCGGCGATACCGCCCTGCCGACCGAACGCGCCCTGGCGGAAAAATACGGCGTGTCTCGCCTGACCGTGCGCAAGGCGTTGTCCAACCTGGAGCGCGAAGGCCTGCTGGCGCGCCGCCGCGGCGCAGGCACCTTTATCGCTCCGCGCCCGGCAACGCCCACGGGGACCTTCTCCTTTACCGAAAACATCATGAAGAACGGCCAGGAGCCGCGCAGCGTCTGGCTGACGAAGGAGACGGCGGTCGTGACCGCGGACGAATCCATGCTGCTGGGCCTGGCGCCGGAAGGCCGCATCCACCGCCTGAAGCGCATACGTTATGCGCTCGACACCGCCGTCGGCCTGGAAACCACGCTGGTGCCGCAATATCTCGGCAAGGGCGCACTGCACATCTCCGAATCGCTGGAGGACGCCTTAAGGGCCTGCGGCATGACGCCCGTGCGGGCATTGCAGCGCCTGCGCGCCATGATATTGCCGGCCGCCG
>CBIHPL010000047.1:0-12258 GCA_966212005.1 uncultured Asticcacaulis sp. | reverse complement strand
CGGCACGCCACGCGGCGCCGGCGGAATGCCGACCAGGTCGAACTGACCCAGCAGCTTGTTGTCGGCGGCCATCGGGCGTTCGCCCTGGAAGCAGCGGATCGTCACGGCCGACTGGTTGTCGTCGGCGGTCGAGAAGACCTGAGACTTCTTGGTCGGGATGGTCGTGTTGCGTTCGATCAGCGGGGTAAACACGCCACCCAGCGTTTCGATACCCAGCGTCAGCGGGGTGACGTCCAGCAGCAGGACGTCCTTGACGTCACCTTGCAGAACGCCGGCCTGGATGGCGGCGCCCAGCGCCACGACTTCATCCGGGTTGACACCCTTGTGCGGCTCGCGGCCGAAGAAGGTCTTAACGGCCTCGATGACCTTGGGCATACGCGTCATGCCGCCGACCAGGACGACTTCATCGATGTCCGAAGCCTTCAGACCGGCATCCTTGAGCGCCTGCTGGCAGGGGCCGATCGTCTTGGCGATCAGGTCTTCGACCAGGCTTTCCAGCTTGGCGCGGGTCAGCTTGAGGTTCAGGTGCAGCGGGCCGGAAGCGTTCATCGAGATGAACGGCAGGTTCAGGTCGTACTGGGCCGTCGTCGACAGTTCCTTCTTGGCCTTTTCCGCTTCTTCCTTGAGACGTTGCAGAGCCAGCTTGTCGGAACGCAGGTCGACGCCGTTCTCCTTCTTGAACTCGTCGGCGAGGTAGTCGACGATACGCATGTCGAAGTCTTCACCGCCGAGGAAGGTGTCGCCGTTGGTCGACTTCACTTCGAAGACGCCGTCGCCGATTTCCAGGACCGAGACGTCGAAGGTGCCGCCGCCGAGGTCGTAAACGGCGATCTTCTTGCCGTCGTTCTTGTCGAGACCATAGGCCAGTGCGGCCGCGGTCGGCTCGTTGATGATGCGCAGGACTTCCAGGCCGGCGATCTTGCCGGCGTCCTTGGTCGCCTGACGCTGGGCGTCGTTGAAGTAGGCCGGAACCGTGATGACGGCTTGCGTGACGGTTTCGCCCAGATAGGCTTCAGCGTCTTCCTTCATCTTTTGCAGGATGAAAGCCGAGATCTGCTGGGGCGAATAGTCCTTGCCGTGAGCCTTGACCCAGGCGTCGCCCGACGGACCCTTGGAGATTTCATAAGGGACCATGCCCTTGTCCTTCTGGACCATCGGGTCGTTGTACGTGCGGCCGATCAGGCGCTTGATGGCGAAGAAGGTGTTGGCGGGGTTGGTGACGGCCTGGCGCTTGGCCGGCTGGCCGATCAGGCGTTCCGAATCGCTGGCGATGGCGACAACCGAAGGCGTGGTGCGAACGCCTTCGGCGTTTTCGATGACCTTCGGGTTCTTGCCGTCCATGACGGCGACGCAAGAGTTGGTCGTACCAAGGTCGATGCCGATGATTTTAGCCATGGGTCTTAAATCTACTCCGTTTAAGGCGAATGGACGTCGATATGTCTCGTTCGCGAGACTCGTTGGGCAGCCTTATTAAGAAAGCACCGCCCTTGTCCATCCCCGTTGAGATGAAAAGTTTCAATTTTCCGGTCGCACCGCGTTGGCGGCGGCTTCCGGATCACAGCGGATATGGGTAAGCCGAAACGCCTCGCAAGAGGTAAAACCCATAAAATTCATATGGCCAAATCGATGGCCCTCGAAATCAAGGAAAACCCCGCCACCTTATCGGTGACGGGGCTGACACTTATTTCTTTTGCAGTTCGTTCTTGAACGCGTCGAGGCTTAACGGCCTGCCCAGGAAGTTCTGGATCAGGACATTGGCGTCCTGCGAACCGCCCGGCTCCAGCACCAGCTTGCGATAGCGGGCGGCGACTTCCGGGTTGCGGATGCCCGCCTTGTCGAACTCCGTGAAAAGATCGAGCGCGATCGCCTTTGACCAGACATAGGTGTAATAGATCGACGAATAGCCATCGAGGTGCCCAAAGCTGGCATAATCGTGCGCACCCTCCATCGGCGGGAACTGCGAATAGCGCGCCGTTTGCTGGTCATACATGCTGTCGAGGTCGAAGTCCGGCTGGCGGTTGTAATAGTTGAGCGACACGGCGGCGAGGCCGAGCTGGCGCTTCCACATGCCGGGCTCGCCGAAGCGCCGGCCGGCATTCATCTTGGCGACCAGTTCCTGCGGGATCGGCTGCCCCTTGTCGTTCGAGGCAAAGGTCTTCAGCGTGTCATAATCCCAGGTCCATTCTTCCAGCAGCTGCGACGGCGCTTCGATGAAGTCCCATTGCAGGTTGCCCATCGACTGGACACCGTACTGCGTGTGGCCGGAATAAAGGGCGTGAATCAGGTGGCCGAATTCGTGCAGGAAGGTCACGACGTCGTCGTGATCCATCGGCCCTGTGCCGGGGAAATTGCAGATCAAGGCGCCGACCGGCACCTGGCGGCCTTCGATACCCGTGCGGATCGGGAACTGGGCGGCGTGGTTGTACTTGCCTTCGCGCGGGTGCATGTCGAGATAGAAGCGGCCAACCAGCTTGCCGGTCTTTTTATCGTACAGCTCCCAGGCCGATACGCTTTTGTCCCAGGTCTGGGTGTTCCAGGGCTTGAACTCGGCGCCGAACAGGTCGCTGATCAGGCCGAAAATGCCGGCGCGCGCCTTGTCATAGGTGAAGTACTGGCGGACTTCTGCGGCGTCGACGGCATACTTCTGCTTGCGAAGCAGATTGCTGAGGTAAGAATTGTCGTAGGACTGGAGCGTCGTGATCGTAGGATCGACCGTCTTCGCGAAGGCCAGCAGCTCGGCATAGTCGGCCTCGGCGCCGGGCTTGGCGGCGACGTTGACGTCGTCGAGGAACCGGGCGGCACGCTGAGGATTACCGATCATCTTGTCGGCTGTGACCAGGGTCGAATAGTCCGGATAGCCGAGCGTCTGCGCCAGCTCATAGCGCTTTTCCAGCAGTGACTTCAGCACCGTTTCGTTGGCCGGCCAGGCGCGGTTGCGGAAGCCCGTCAGGACGGTTTTGCGCGTCTCGCGCCTGCTGGCGAAATCGAGCACCGGGAACACGTCCGGATAGTCATAAGTCAGGTGGACAAAACCGTCAGCGGCCGGTTTGTGCGCATCAAGATAGTCTTGCGGCAGGCCGGCCAGGTCCTCCGGCTTCAGCTTGATATCACCCTTGTCGTCGCGGATATTGGCGGCGAACTTCAGGCCGATCTGGGTGATCTCGGTCTGAAGGGCCGTGACCTTGGCGCGCGTGGCATCGTCCTTGTCGACGCCCGACAGCTTATAGTTGGTCAGCATTTTCCTGAGCGTAAAGGCTGTCCTGTCGTCCAGCCCGCTGGTCGGAATTGCCGCCAGGCGGTCATATATCGGCCGCGACAGCGAAATGGCGGTCGACAGGTCCGACAGTTTCGGAATGCAGGCTTCGGCTGCGGCGCGCGCCTCTTTCGAGGTCGAGGTCTGCGAGATCAGGTACATTTCGCTGAAGCCATCGCCCAGGCCGAGCATCAGGGTGTCGAAGGCGGCAAAGTCGTCCTTGATGGTGGCGGCGCCCTTGCGCGCTTCCAATTCGGTCTTGGCCCGGTTCGACAAGGCATAGATGCCGTCGCAGCGCGCCGCGATCGCAGTGGCGGAAGACTCGGTGACCGGCAAGGTTTTCAGCAAGGCATCGACGTCAGCGTCCGTCCTTGTCGCGGAAACGGCAGGATGCGCGGACAATACGGCGCCGGCGACCAGCGCGGCGGCAAGCCTGAAATGTGACATGAAGCCCTCCTCGGAAATAGTTTCAGAAGGAATAGGATGAGAATCCTCTGCACGCAATCGCCATTATTCATGACGAAGACGGCTGCATCCGCCCGGATGCCGGAGGCTTGGCAGCACTCGCGCCGAAGCGCTGCTAACATATTGTATTTAAATGAAATTTATCTTGAAAATTGGCGGAATTGCGATACGCTTTTGGCTGTAAGGAGTCAAGTCAAATGCGTGTTTCGCCCGAGTTTCAGCTTCAGATGATGGGGTATGGTCTGACCACAGCCCACATACTTTATCACATGCCCGATTTCCGGTCCGTACTCCAGACCTATGTCTGGCAGGATTACGACATCGCCCCGGATTTCCCGGCGCTCAAGAAGTTCCTCGACTTTTGGGAAGCGAATCTCGATGGGCCGCTGCATTCGGTGCGCTATGCCCATCAGAAACTGATCAAACCTGGCGAATGGCGCGCGGTCGACGGGGAGTTCACCCTGCATTAGGTTGCAGAAACTCTAGTGAAGCTGGGTGATCAGTCGTGACAGCACGCTTTCGAGCTGTTTGGGATCGAACGGCTTCGGGATGAAGTCGTCCATGCCGGCTTCCAGGCACTTATGCTTGTCGCGGTCGAAGACGTGGGCGGTCATGGCGACGATCGGCGTGCGGTGACCGCCGCGCTCGCTTTCCATCTGACGAATGCGGCGCGTGCTTTCGAACCCGTCCATGCCCGGCATCTGGACGTCCATCAGGATCAGGTCATAGGCGCCGCGTTCGACGCGACGGAAACCTTCCATGCCGTTTGTCGCGACGTCGTAGCTGTAACCGAGCTCGTCAAGGACACTTGAGACCACCAGAACATTGGGTTCGAAGTCCTCGACAACCAGGATATTACGCCGGACGTCGTCGTGCCCGGCTTCGATATTCATCCTGTCGTCCCGGTCACTATGCGTCAGGCAGAGTTCGACAGTGAAGGTCGACCCCAGGCCAGGCGTGCTCTGGACGTATATCCTGCCACCCATGGCTTCGGCCAGCGCCTTGCAGATCGACAGGCCGAGGCCCGATCCGCCGTGCGACCGGGCAACCGAAGCGTCCGCCTGGATAAACTTGTCGAAGATGACATCGATCTTGTCCGGGGCGATACCCACGCCCGTATCCGCCACCGACAGGGCCAGGCAGGAGTTTTCGGCGTTTTCCGACTTCAGGGTAACCGTGACTTCGATCTGCCCCTTGTCGGTGAATTTGACCGCATTGGCGAGGAGGTTCGTCAGAACCTGCTGAAGGCGCAACGGATCGCCGACATAGAATTCCCGCAGCGGGCCGTTATAGGACAGCTGGAACGCCAGGCCCTTGGCGCGAATCTCCGCGTCCATCATCATCACGCACTTTTCGACCGTCTCGGGCAGGCTGAACTCTATGGCTTCGAGCTGTATCGATCCGGTTTCGGCCTTGGAAAAATCAAGCAGGTTATTGATGAGTGCCAGCAAGGTATCACCGCTTTGACGGATCATGCTGACGCACTGCTGCTCCTTGGGATTCAACCGCTCGGATTTCGACAGAATGTGCGCCAGGCCGATGACGGCGTTCAGCGGCGTGCGAAGTTCGTGGCTCATATTGGCCATGAATTCGTCGCGGCGGCGATTGCTCTCTTCCAGCTGCGCCTCGATGCGTTTGCGCTCACCGATGTCACGCGCCACCTTGGAAGCGCCTATTATTCGCCCCCTGCCGTCGAGTATGGGCGAAACCGTCACCGAAATATCGACAAGGCTGCCGTCTTTCGACCGCCGGACCGTCTCAAAATGCTCGACCCGTTTCCCCGCCTTGACCTTGGCGAGGATTCCGTACTCCTCCTCGAACTTGTCCGGCGGAATGATAAGGGTGATGTGCCGGCCGATGGCCTCTTCCGGCGTATAGCCGAAGACGCGCTGGGCCGCGGCGTTCCATGAGGTAATGATGCCGTCAAGATTTTTCGACACTATGACGTCGTCCGACGATTCCACTATGGCGGCCAGATAGGCGCTGGTGCGTTCGGCAGCCTTGGAAATGCGGATATCGCGGGCCACGTTGGACGCACCGATAACGTGACCGTCGTCGTCATGAATGGGAGAAATCGTCAGCGAGACATCGACCAGCGTGCCATCCTTGGCGCAGCGCAGGGTCTCGAAATGATCGATACGCTGGCCGGCTCGCACCTTGCCGATAATGACATACTCTTCGTCCAGCCGGCTCTTCGGAATGATCAAGGAAATGTGCTGGCCGACCGCCTCGTCGACCTTGTAGCCGAATATGCGTTCCGCGGCGGAATTCCACGACGTGATGACACCATCCAGCGTTTTGGAAATAATGGCGTCGTCAGAGGAATCGACGATGGCCGCCAGGTAACGCTTGGCCGTCTGCGCATCATCGTTATTCACAAAATCCATATTGGACGTCCGGCTCCTCGTCCGCGGGCATATTTTACCCGAAGGCACTTCCGCGGGTCCAAGAATTGGCACGGAACCGAATAAAAATCCAATAAGACTCTGCCCAAAATCGTGAATGGGCCAAGGGACTTATACGTCGAGTCTTTTCCAGTAGATCATCGTACCCGTAAAACCGCCGTGCGGTTTGAGCGCATAGTCGGGGATCACCCCGGCCGGCACGAAGCCGAGGCTTTCATACAAGCCCATGGCGCCGCCGTCCGTGGCGGTATCCAGAACCAGCAGCGTCCGGCCTGCCGCCAGGGCGTGGGCCTGGGCCTCGATCAAAAGTGCCCGCGCGTAACCGCGTCCGCGGTGGCTCGGCCGGACCATCAGCTTGGCGATTTCGGCACGGTGCGGCTGGTTCGGCGGACAGTCGAGGTTCACGGTCACGGTCCCAGCCAGAATGTCGCCGTCGAAGACGCCCAGGACGACGCGCTCACCACGTTCCGCCGCTGCCAGCGACTGGTTCCAGAAGCGCGCCGCCGCATCGATTGCCAGCGGATGCATGAAGCTGACCGAGCCGCCATTGGCAACGACCTCGACAAGGATGTCGCTTAAGGCCTCCCGGATCGGCAATGAGGTCCCAAGGGTGCGTATATCCATGGCCTAGCTCCGCGCCAGCACGACGGCATAGGCACAGACCTTGTCGCTTTCGTTGGCGAAGGTCGTATCGACCGGCGGTCCGAACCCCAGGCAGTCGCCAGCCGCCAGGACGTGGCGTTCCGCACCTTCGGTAATGACCATTTCGCCGTCCAGCACCCACACGGCCTGTCGGATGCGGGCGTAGGAAGAGGCCGGCAGGGTCACGCTTTTGCCCGCCGGCATTTCGACGCGCACGACTTCAACCGGATGATCCGGGCGGACGAAGACCTGGCGGCGGAGGTAGCCCGTTTCAGGGTCGGTCCATTGCGGCTGATCCGCTGCCCGCGACACCCGCCCGCCGCTGCCTTCGGCGCGCAGCAAAAGACCCGCCAGCGTCAGGTCGAACGCGGCCGACAGCTTGACCAGCAGGACCGCGGTCGGGCTCATCTCACCGCGCTCGATCTTGCTGATACTGGCCTTGGCAACGCCGGAGCGCGTGGCCAGGTCCGCCAGCGACCATCCACGCGCCTCGCGCTCCAGCCGGATGCGCCGCGCGATGCGTTCGCCTGTTTCGTCTACAGAATCACTCATTCGTCTATTATAGTAGACAAGTGGCGATCGTGCAAGCAGATCAGCCCCTTGTCGACAGCCAATAAGAAAAGGCCCTCGCCGCGGGAGACACGGCGAGGGCTCAGTTGGGCCAAAGGGTTGAGACCTATTCCTTGACCTGAAAGTGTTGCGCGGTGGACGGGTTTCGGTCCCAGACCGCCCTGTCCCGCAAACTGCGCAAAAGCTTGACGTATTCGGCGTGGCTCCAGGCCAGCGGCGTGGCGCTGTCCGTGCCTTCACCTACGACATAATCGTGCGGGCCAGGCTGTCCCACTCCGTCAAAGACCTGTTCGGGCAGCATAAGGCCTTCGTTGGCGAAGGCCTCCATGCCGCGCACATAGGTGGCGCGGATCGACTGGATGTCGGCGTCGGTTGCGCCGCCGGGCTTGAGCGCATCGGCCGCCAGCTCATAATGGCCACGCTCGCCGGTAAAGATCGGCCACACCCGGCCACGCTGGTCCGGCGTCATGTCGCCATAGTCGCCGCCCGAGGTCTTGTCGCCGTAGCCGTCATTGCCATAACGGCGGAAACCCGGGACCGTCAGGTCGCCGACCTTGAAGTCATAGCGGACGCGTAAGTTATCCGGCAGGGTCTGGTCGTCGAGCACGGCCAGCGAAGCGGTGATCTTTGAGTCATTGGCCGGGCGCACACCATAGCGCACCAGTTCCAGGAACCCGCCATCGACCATCAGGTCGGCGCGCAGGCCCTTGAGGCCATTGCGTTCATCCAGCACGCCGGGATTATTGGCGTCTTCGCTGCGCGAAATGCGCAAGTAATAGGTGGCCGGCTTGTCCTCGCCGCGCACCTTGCCCGTCGTAGTCAGCAGGCGCTGATCGAGCTTCTGAGAATAGTCATCGGCCTTTGCGGCATAGAGTTTGGCGCTTTCGCTGTCACCGGCCTGCGTGGCGATGTCGGACGCGGCAACCAGGCCGGCGATGATCGCCGCCGTTGTCGAAGGCGAATAGCCCTCCTGCTCTTCCCAGCGTTCCTGCTGGGCGTAGGGCGGGGTGATGGTCGCCGTGTTCCAGTCAAGCCCGACCTTGCCGCCGTGCGACAGGAAATCAGCGGCCGGCTTGAGCATCGTCTTATACGACGACAGCAGTTCGTCGGTCTTGATCAGGCCCATGGATTCCAGGCGCGCGCCGAGCAGGATCGGCATGGCAGTCTGATCAAGCTGGACGCCGACCCATTCCAGCGTGCCGTCAACGTGCGTCTTTTGCAGGAACCAGCCGGTCGCGCCGCTATTGCCCTTCATTTTTTCGGTTACCTGCACGGTCGGCAGGTAACGATAGGCGGCAACCGGCGTCTGCTTGTCACCCAGGGCGGCCAGCGCCATGGCGACCTGATAGAAGTCGCGCGGCCAGACGGCCTTATAGCCGGTGTGCGACACGTCGGTCTTCAGCGCATCGCCCCAGGGATTGGACAGCGATGCGATCAGCGCGCCGGCGTAGGTGCGGTCTTCCTGGACCTTCAGCGCAATGGCGCTGGCATAGAGCAGCTTGCCATTGTCGCCGGTCAGGGGCACGAGGCTTTTGAGCTCGGTCAGCCCATTGAGATAGTCCTGCCAATCGGCATTGAACTTCGTCAGCACCGTGGCGTAGCCGGTCTTCAGCGTGGCCGAGGCCTCGGCGCTGGCGGCTTCGGTCGAACCGCCGAAACCGAGCGCGAAATCCTGAGTGGCGGACTTTGCAACCGTCGCCAGCTGCGCCACCATCAGGATATTGCCCTTGCCGTCCTTGAGCGTGCTGTTCAACGTGCCCAGGGCCTGACCCTTGGTCAACTCGGCGATGTTGTCGGAGACGCCTGTATAACCCACCGTTGCCTGTCTGAACGGCAGATTGCTGCGCAGGGCGATCGCGGCCTTGCCCTGCCAGGCGGTCAGGGCGTTGACATTGGCGCTGCCTTCGTCGTCGCCAGACGTGTTGGCAACCGAAGGGTCGAGGATGAGGTACGGCGTGACGGGACCCTTCAGCGCCTTGACCGTTACGTGCAGCACCAGGGACTGATGATCCGGATCGGTCAGCACGTCCTTGATGATGACAAAGCGGCCCTGCTTGTCGGTCGTGGTGACGCGATAGGCGGGCGACAGCGGACGGCCGGCGGCATCTGTATGGATATAGGCGATGTGCGAGGTCGTGTCCGTGCCTTCGAAGGCCGTCCAACCCTTGCCGGTGACGGCAAATTTCAGCTCACGTATCTGCGCCTGGTCGATGCGGCCGAACATGGTCTCGGTGACAATGCCTTCGGCCAGCGAGAACCATACCTTCGACACCTTGCCGGTCGTCGCGTTGTCGGAATATTTGAAGTCCTTATAGGCTTCGTACGAAGAGCCGATGCCCTGCTTCATGGCGTTCGACCACGCAGACGCCACGGCGGGACCGTTGCTCGCCGGTCCGGTCGAAACGATGGTCGGATTATGGTCACCAAAGAACTCTTCGGCTGCCACCGCAGGCATGGACAAGGCAAAGGCCAGCGCCGCACACGACACACCGATAACGCCAGATTTTGTGCGCAGCATGGACACGTTCTTCCTCACACCAATTCCCTGACCTCCGGCCGCTTTTGGCGCGGCCTCAAGGCTTAACACTTCGTTGACAGCATCATGCCGCAAGCCGGCGCCTAAGTCTCACGGTATACGTATTCTTGAATTGAATTTTTTGCAGTCGATGCAAAAAATAGACCGGAAAGCCTTATATTTATTAGACCCTTCTTTGCAAAAAGTGGCGATGCCCGGCCGTGAATACGTATTCAGCCTGTTTCCAGCCGCAAGGTGCGGCGCTACAGTCGGGCAGCTTAGGCGGCACGGGAACCAGCCTTAAGCCTGACATCAAGCGTGTGCACACACACCAGAGGAAACACCATGCAGGCCCTTATTCGTCCGTCGGCGATTGCCATCTCGATTGCCCTAAGCTTCAGTGCCGGTGGCGCGCTGGCGCAGGATGCCACTCCCGCCGCCGACGTCTCGCAAAGCTCTCAGGCCGCGCCGAAGTATCGGGCGATCGCCGGTGCGGATTCACCGGACAAGGTGCTGCACGTCGATGTCCTCTTAAGCGGCGACGGCAACCTGTCCTATCAGGTCCTGCGCAACGGCGCCCCCGTTATCGAGCCGTCGCGCCTGGGCCTGATCCTGGCCAACGCCCCCAAGCTCGACCGCTATTTCAGCTATGAGACCAGCGCCACCACCGCCCACGACGAGACCTGGGAACTGCCGTGGGGCGAGCGCCGCGTCGTCAAGAACCGCTATACCGAGCTGCGCGTCGAGGTCGTGCAGAAGAAGTGGCAGGACCGCAAGATGACGGTCGTCTTCCGCGTCTATGACGATGGCATAGGCTTCCGCTACGAATTCCCCGACCAGCCGCAGCTCAAGACGCTCGAAATCATGGACGAACTGACCGAATTCGCCGTCGCGGACAAGGCGACCGCCTGGTGGAATGTCGCCGGCGAATGGAACCGCGAGGAATATGTCTATCAGAAGACGCCGCTGAAGGAGGTCGCCGAGGCCCAGTCGCCGCTGACGCTGAAGACGGACAAGGGCCTTTACATCTCGTTCCACGAAGCGGCGCTCGTTGACTATGCCGCCTACTGGCTGCGCCGCGTCGACGGCCAGCGCCTGAAGACGCGTCTGGCGCCGTCGGCCATGGGCGCTCCGGTCGTGCGCAACGCCCCTTTCCCCACGCCGTGGCGGACCATTCAGATCACGGATTCAGCGGCCAAGCTGTACAATTCGTCGGATCTGATCCTGAACCTGAATGAGCCAAACGCTTTAGGCGATGTGTCGTGGGTCAAGCCGTATAAATATGTCGGCATCTGGTGGCAGATGCACCTGAACACCGGCACCTGGGAATACGGCCCGCGCCACGCCGCCAATAATGACAATACCAAAAAGTATATGGATTTCGCGGCGAAGAACGGCTTCCGCGGCGTGCTGGTCGAAGGTTGGAACAAGGGCTGGGAAGACTGGTTCGCGCGCGGCGACGACTTCTCGTTCACGCAATCCTATCCCGACTTCGACCTGGCCGCCCTGTCGGCCTATGGCCTGAAAAAGGGCGTCCACCTGGTCGGCCACCACGAAACCTCGGGCAATACCGCCGTCTATGAGCCGCAGATGGAAGACGGCTTCAAGTTGTACGCCAAGTACGGCGTCGACTCGGTCAAGACCGGCTATGTCGCCGACGCCGGCGGCGCCAAGGTCAAGGCGCCCGACGGCCGCATCCGCTTTACCTGGAACGACAGCCAGGAAATGGTCCGCCACTATCTGCTCAACGTCCAGACGGCGGCGAAGTACCACATCGCCATCGACACCCACGAGCCGGTGAAGGACACGGGCCTACGCCGCACCTATCCCAACTGGGTGTCGCGCGAAGGCCAGCGCGGCATGGAGTATAACGCCTGGGGCGACCCGCAGAACCCGCCCGAGCACGAGGCCAACCTGGTCTTCACGCGCATGCTGACGGGCCCCATGGACTTCACGCCGGGCATCCTGTCCCTGCAGGGCCAGGGCAAGCCGATCGCGTCGACCCAAGCCAAGCAACTGGCCCTTTATGTCGTCCTCTATTCGCCGATCCAGATGGCGGCCGACCTGCCGGAGAACTACGCCAGGTACCCGAAGCCCTTCCAGTTCATCAAGGACGTGCCGGTCGACTGGGAACAATCGATCATGCTCAATGGCGAGGTCGGCGATTTCGCTACGATCGCCCGCAAGGATCGCGCCTCGGACAACTGGTACGTCGGCGCTGTCACCGACGAAGAGGCGCGCGACGTCGAGGTGCCCTTAAACTTCCTCGATGCCAACCGCAGCTATACGGCGCAGATCTACCGCGACGGCCCCAATGCCGGCATGACGGGTGATGCGCGCTTCGACATCGTCATCGAAAGCAAGCCGGTCTCGGCCGGCGATACGCTGAAAATCCGTCTGGCGCCCGG
>CBIHPL010000046.1:0-12287 GCA_966212005.1 uncultured Asticcacaulis sp. | reverse complement strand
GCCGATCAGGTTGAGATGGCCGTGCACCGGCGCATAGGTGAAGTCATGCGTGCCGCCCATGTATGCGCCGAAACCCATCGAAATCACAAAAGCGATTACGCTGGTGCGCAGGAAGATAGTACCGTTCACTGGATGTGCCCCTGTTATATAGCCCTGTTATTCATTACATCGGCAACGATCGGCGCGCAATCCTTCTGTCGCGCTTGCAGCGCCTGGCGTTCTGACGCACAGTGTGCCCAATCATCACACAGGGAAGGCATGCCATGAGATTCGGTAAGTGGCTGGGAATGTGTCTGGGCATCGCGGCGTTGGCCATGGCTGGCAACGCCAGTGCCGGAGAGGCCTACAAGCTTGCAATTACCATAGACGACCTGCCGTCGCACGGTGCCTTGCCGGCGGGGATGACGCGGTCCGGTATCGCGAAGATGACGCTTGACGCTTACGCGGCGCACAAGGTGCCGGCTGTCTACGGGTATATCAACGCCGTCCACCTCAAGAGCGATCCGGACAACGCCAATGTGCTTAAGATGTGGCGGGCTGCCGGACATCCGCTCGGTAATCACCAGTTCAGCCACGCCAGCGTCGACGCCGGCACGGCCGAAGACTTCATAAAGGGCGTCGAGGCCAACGAACCGGTCCTGCGGGACCTGATGCAGGGGGAGACCTGGCATTCCTTCCGCTATCCGTTTTTGAATGCCGGAGACGCCACGCGCGGACCGGTGGTGGCGGAGTGGCTGAAAAGCCATGGCTATACGATCGCTGACGTGTCCATGTCTTTCAACGACTGGGCCTATACCGACACCTACGCGCGCTGCACCGTCAAAGGCGACACCGCCGCCATCGACGCCATGAAGGTCCGTTACATGAGCGAGGTGCGGGCCCAGATCGCGCGCAGCAAGGCTGTGTCGCAAAAGGTCTATGGCCGCATGATCCCTCAGGTTCTGCTGACTCACATCGGCGGCTTCGGCGCCATCATGCTGCCGGAGGTGCTCACCGAACTGGAAAAAAGCGGGGCGCAGTTCGTAACGCTCGAACAGGCGCAGAACGACCCTGCCTATGCCGAGCCGAGCCTGAAATCCGGCCTGGTCATGGAGCGCACCGCTCAGGCAAAAGGCATCGATATTTCAGCCATTCCAAACACCTCTGTCGCCGGTCTCGACCAGATGTGCCGTTGACGCCGGCGTTGACAGGTCCCTGTCATTGCGCATACCCAATCTTATGAAGTCCGAAAAACAGGCGGCGCGCCGCGAACAGATTCTCGATATCGCCAGCGAAGTCTTCCTCCAGGAAGGCTATGCGGCGGCGTCAGTGTCAACGATTGCAGCAAAGGTCGGCGGCTCCAAGGGCACGCTCTACAGCTATTTCCGCAGCAAGGAAGAGCTGTTCGCTGCCTATGTCGAGCGCCACTGCGCCATCCACCGCAGCCAGATGAGCGAACTTCTCACGGAAGAAGGCGAGGCGCGTGTCGTGCTGGCCAAGTTCGCCAGGCGTTACCTGCGCATGTTCACAAGCGAGCGGACGCTCGCCAACTGGCGCGTCATCTCGGCCGAAAGCGCCAAGTCGCCCGAAATCGGCAAGCTGTTCTACGAGACAGGTCCTCTGCGCGGCGCGAAGCTGCTGGCCGAATATCTCGACAAGGCGGTGGCGCGCGGCGAGCTTAAGATCGGGGACACGCTGTTGGCCGCCCACCAGTTTACCTCGCTTATCCATGGCCGGATGATAAAGGCCATGCTGCTCAACTATATCGCGCCGCCGACGGACGCCGAAATCGACTCCGAGGTCGAAGCGGCCATGTTCGTCTTCTGCGCCGCCTATGGCGTCAGCAAGTCGTGAAGCGGTGGATGTTCGCGGGCCTGTTGATCCTTGCCGCTCCCGCCGTGGCGGCAGACAAGCCGAATGGCCGCATGCAGGCCTGCACGCAAGCCTGGCAGGAGGCCGGCAGGGCGGAAGTCTATAAGGTATTTCTGACACGTTGCCTGTCGCAGCCGGTTGTCCGGAAGGTCGCTGTTTCGACCCGGGCCAAACCAGGCAGGACCGAGACGCCCAGGGCAAAGACTGTCGCCGGGAAAAAGAGCGCAGGCCCCAATCGCATGAAGATTTGCGGCGCGCGGTGGCAAAAACAGAAGGCCGAAGGGAACACCGGCGGCCAGACCTGGCGTGCTTTCTCAAAGCAGTGCCTGAAAACGTAACCCTATTCGCGCAGTGAATTGACCAGGTTGAACACCATCTCCTTGGCGGTGTCGTCGTGGCCTTCCTGCGCCAGCCCGTAAAGCGTCTGCATGACGCTGTCGGCGATCGGCTGGACGCTGACGTGGTCGGAGACTTCGAAGATGCCTGGTAGCAGGGGCTTGCGGACTTCGTTGTCGTCGACCAGCGCTTCGGTGATCTTTTCTCCCTCGCGCAGGCCGGTGAAGACGATCTTGATGTCTTTTTCCGGTTTCAGGCCATAAAGGCTGATCATGCGGGTCGCCAGGTCGTAGATGCGTACCGGCTCGCCCATTTCGAGGATGTACAATCCCGATTGTGTGTCCGGCGTCTGGGCATTGGTCATCGCGGCGGTCAGGACAAGCTGCACCGCCTCGAAGATCGTCATGAAATAGCGTTCGGCGTCCTTGTCCGTCAGGGTGAGCGGGCCGCCGCGTTCGATCTGCGAGCGGAACAGCGGCACGACCGAGCCGGTGGAGCCCAGCACATTGCCGAAGCGCACGACGCAAGCCTGATGCGAATCGGTGATCTGACTGCGGATCAGGTGTTCGGCCATGCGCTTGGTCGCGCCCATCAGCGACGACGGCGCCACTGCCTTGTCCGACGAAATCAACACCAGTTGCTTGACGCCCGCGGCCTTGGCGGCGTCGATAACATATTGCGTCCCCAGCACATTGGTCAGCACGGCTTCGGACGGATTGAGCTCGACCATCGGAACGTGCTTGAGGGCGGCGGCGTGAAAGATGACATCGGGCGCCTGCGCCTTCACCACGGCGGCCAGGCGTTCCTTGCGGCGGATGCTGCACAGTATGGGCTTGGCGTGGGTCGTGCCGAACTGCTCGCGGATGGCGCGGTCGATCTCGTAGAGCGCCAGTTCCGAATGATCGACGAGGGTAACGTGGGCGGCGCCGAGGCTGAGCGCCTGCTTGCAGATTTCCGAACCGATCGACCCGCCGGCGCCGGTCACCAGTATCCGTTTGCCGGAATAAAAGTTGCGCAGGCCTTCCGTATCCAGTTCAACCTGGGGACGGTGCAGGAGCACCTTGAACGACGCCGGATCGCTCGGGTCGGGCAGGACCAGCGGGGGAGGAGATTTTCCGAAAGCGGCAAGCCGGGCAAGGAAACGCAGCAGTCTGTAGTTGGAAGCGCCCATCTGAGTCCGGCTTGGTAAAACTGAGGCCTTGTATTGAGCCGAGGATAGGTGTTTTAGCAAGGGGGGGCGGCTGTAATCCGCTGAATTTTTTCGCAGGCGACGGCGAACGCGCAATTATATAACGGCTCTGGAGCTGAATGTGATCGAAGTCTTGTTCTTTGGCAAAATGGCGGACGTGGCGGGACAGCGTGGGCTTAGGGCACAGGTCCCCGCCGAGGGAACGCTGCACGCATTGCGCGATACAGTATTTGCCGACGCCCTGGCGGCGGGGCGGCTGACGACGCGTGACATTCGCATGAGCGTCAACAAGACTGTCGTGACCGCGGATCAGACGGTCAGCGATGGCGACGAAGTGGCGTTTTTTTCGGTCTTTTCGGGGGGATGATGGCCAGGCTCGATATTCGACTGCTGGAAACGAAGCTGGACGCAGCGTCAGCCTATGCGCTCTTCGAACGTGCCGAAGGCGGGGCAGGCGCAGTGGTCAGTTTTACGGGCGTCGTGCGCAGCGAAGGCGGAGCGGTCGAGCATCTCTATCTCGACTGGTACCCCGGCATGACCGAGGCCTCGCTGGTTGCGATCGCCGAGGCCGCTGCGGGACGCTTCGACATTTCGGCCCTGACGATCTTGCATCGCTGCGGCAAGGTTCCGGCGGGCGACACCATTGTCTTCGTCGCCGCCGCCAGCGCCCATCGTCGCGCGGCCTTCGAAGCGGCGGACTATGCCATGGACAGGCTTAAGTCCGAAGCCGCCTTGTGGAAGCGCGAAGCCGGCAGGGATGGCGAACACTGGATTGAGCCGCGCGCTGTTGACAGCCAGGATTTGAAGAGGTGGACATGAGTGACCTGACGCATCTCGATGAAGCCGGACGTGCCCGCATGGTCGATGTGTCCGACAAGGCGGTGACGGCACGTACCGCCAGGGCGCAGGGCAGGCTTGTCTGTGCCGGGGAGACCCTTGCACGGGTGCGTGAGGGGCGGACGCCGAAAGGCGCGGTGATCACGACGGCGGAACTGGCAGGGATCATGGCCGCCAAACGGACGGCTGATCTTATCCCGCTCTGTCATCCGCTTTCGCTCACCAAGGTCGCGGTCGTCATCACGGAAAATGCCGGTCTTCCGGGGTTCGATATCTCGGCCGAGGTCCGGACGTCGGGACAGACAGGGGTCGAGATGGAGGCGCTGACAGCAGTCAGTGTGGCGGGCCTGACCCTCTATGACATGCTGAAGGCGGTCGATAAGTCCATGCGCATCGAAGGCGTGGAAGTCGTGGCGAAAACCGGTGGGAAATCGGACGGGTGGCCGGTCTGACCACGATGAGATGCTATAAGACCGCCGGACGGGTTGGAACGTCCGGCGGTCTGAAAGCGCCCGGCAATAATTAAAGTAACGGCGCTACGGAAGCATTTTTGATCGCAACGCACAATACGTTTTTCATTTATATCCAAGCCATTATTTCAACGCTTTACCAAGTCGCAAAGGGCTTCCGCATTGCTTTTTTAGAAAAGCCGGGTGCGCACCCCAAGCCAGAGCCTGCGTCCGAGCTGACCGTAGCCCGCTGCCGTATCGAACACTTGGTCGGTCAGGTTTTCGATCCGCGCATAGAGCTCGACACGGTCGTTCAGCCGGAACCGGGCGCGCAGGTCGGCAATCGTATAGGCATCCAGCTTCACGGTGTTTGCCGCGTTGTCGAACGCATCGCCGGCGTGGCGCAGGCCGATCGCCAGGCTGAGGTCCGGGCTTGCGTCATAGCTGAGATCGAAATTCGCCAGCAGGTTCGGCTTGCGCGCCAGTTTCTTGCCTTCCAGTCCGGCGGAATCGTTGCGCGTATGGAGCGCGGTCGCATTTCCCCGGGCGTGCAGCCGGTCGCCGAAGTCCTGTGTCCACTCTATCTCCAGCCCGCTGGCTTCGGACCTGTCGATATTGTCGTAGAAGCCGAAGGGGTGCGTGGCGCACAGGGCGGCGGCCGCCGGCCAGCATGAGTCGAAGCCGATCAGGTTGTCGATACTGCGCGTGAACACGGTTACGGACATCTGGCCGGTGGCGAAGCTGTAGTCCAGGCCGCCATCCAGGGTCAGGGCCTTTTCCGGCTTCAGGTCGGAATTGCCGTAGTCGCTGTACAACTGGTACAGGCTGGGCACCTTGACACCCTGGCCGGCGCTGGCGCGGAAACGCCAGTTGCCGAACGGCACGGCGATTGATGCCTGAAGGATATCCTGGCCGCCGAAGCTCGACGATTCGTCGTGGCGGGCGCTGACGGCGACCGTCGTCGCGGCGAAGTCGTGACGCACCTGGCCGTAGACACTGCTCAAATTCTGGTCGGCCGACTGTTGCGGCGTCCAGGTCGATTCCGTGCGCATGTCGTCCTGCTGATGGCGAAGACCCGCCAGGATCCGCGTGGCGTCGGAAACGCGGTAGACAAGATGGTAATCGGCCGCCAGCGACCGGCCCCTGCCTTCGAACGTCGGGGTGCGGGTGGGGTCATAAAGATTGCGCTCGGTTTGTGTCGCGCTGACCGACAGGGTATGTTCGATCCGCTCGAACCGTGCAGTAAGGCCAAGGGCCGCCAGCGTCGTGTCGCTCAGAGATGTTTCATCCGTGTCGGTGAAATTGAAGAACGCGTCATAGCCGTCGACTTCGGTGTAGTTGTGCGCGCGCGCGGCCAGGCCGGTCAGTGTCACGGCGTCGGTCAGGGCATAGCTCGCGCGGGCGCTCAGTTGCGTCTGGGTAAAGCCATCGGCTTCGGTACCGCCAGCTGCGGCCGACACGCCGCGATCGTTCAGGCCGGAGGCAAAGACGCGCCAGTTCAGACGCCCCGCCTTGCCGCCGACGCCGAGACGCGCCGCGCCATAGTGGTCGAAGCCTTCGACGGACAGGTCGCCCTCGAATCTTTCCGTCGCGCGGCGGGTGGTGATGCTGACGACGCCGCCGACTGCGCCCGAGCCCCACAGGGTGGATAAGGGCCCACGCAGGACTTCGATGCGTTCGGCGTCACTGGTCGAAAGCACGCCCAAATCGACGCCGCCGCCGACTTGCGACGGGTCATTCAGGGCAATGCCGTCAAGGAGGTACAGTACCTGGTCGGCGCCGGAGCCGCGGATGCTGGAAGCGCCCGACGCACCTGGACCCCCATTGGCGACGATGTGCAGGTCTGTGGTGCGCGCCAGGAGTGCGCTGACCGACAGGGATTGATATGACTTGATGTCGGCTTCGGTCAGGACATCGACGGCCTGGCCGATCTTCGACACCGGAAGGGCTTCGCGGGTGATGGTGACGACGACGTCTTCGCTATCGGCGTGCGCAAGAGCAGGGGACAGCAGCGCCAGCGAGGACGCGCCGAGAATAAGGATCTTCTTCAACATGGAACGGTTTCTTTCCGCCAGAAGACGAGAGCCGACAGTCAGTTGACTACGGCTCACAAACACATCGTCTTTCGAGAGGCTTCTCGCTCGCCCGGCACACCTCGACCAGGCAAAGGACGACAGCCACGGCAGGTTTCCTGACTTGCGTTTCCAGCGCCCGGCGCCGTCTTCCCCGCGAAAGCAGGTGACGTGTGGCGGCGGGCTCAACGCTTACAGTTGCGAGGACAGTCCGGGATTTCCACCCGGTTCCCTATTATCTTCCCCTTCGGGAAGCACCATTGGCACGGCCGGGCCATTACGGCGCGCGCCCTGGTGCGTCAAGGTTCGGACAGAGGATTTTCAGAACTGTGGGCTTTACGCCTCAGCCGGCGTTCGTGCCTGGATGCTGAGGGCATGGACCGGGCCGGCCAATTCCTCGGCCAGGATGGTGTTGACGCGGCGCTGGCGAGCCACCCGGCTCAGGCCTTCGAATGCGTCCGAGACGATAAGCACGGAAAAATGACTCTCGCCCCCTTCACGCGCGCCCGAATGCCCACTATGTTTAGCGCTGTCGTCTTGGATATCAAGACGCATCGGGCTAAGGGCGGCTTCAAGCTTTGATCGGATACGGTCAGCGATTTCACCCATTTTCAGCCTCACACGTCAGATATAATTCAGCAGTTGTTATGCTTTCAGGGTGCTATCTCATCATATGAGCGATGGATTCAAGTACAAGCCGCGTTTTATGGACATGCGCATTCGTCCTCCCAAGGAAGGCGAGGAACAAACCCGCCGTCCGGAAGACGACGTGTTGCAGCTTAAGCCGGGCCAGAAGCCTTGTGAATGGCCGGAGTGCCACAAGGCGGCGACAGCGCGTGCGCCGAAATCGCGCGAAATGATGAACGAATTCTATAACTTCTGCCAATTGCACGCCGGCGAGTACAACAAGAACTGGAACTTCTTCGCCGGCATGTCCGAAGGTGAAGCCCGCAGCCACCGCGAAGCGATTGCCACCGGCGGCCGTCCGACCTGGGCATTCCGGGCGTCGCGTCAATCGCGCGAAGCCGCCAATTTCACGACCAAAGGCACCAGGGGCGCCGGCATGTACGATCCGCACAGCGTCTTTGGCGCCGGCGCGTCGCCGAATCGCGACAAGGCGGTGCCGGCCGAAAAGCAGTATGGCAAGATCGAACGCCAGGCCTTTGCCGACCTCGACCTCGAAGCCGGCGCGACCTGGGACCAGATTCGCGTTCGCTATACCGAGCTGCTCAAGCGCTGCCACCCGGACAATAACGGCGGCGACCGTTCGGCCGAGGACAAGCTGCAGAGAGTCATCAAGGCCTATAAAGTCCTCAAAAAGATGCAGACCTCGTAAAAGCCTTGAAATTGGCGATCTGCGTCGCGGTCGTCGCTTGGCTGTATAAGAATACAGCCGGCGCTAGCCAGCTAGCATCTCATCCAATTTGAAGGCTTTTACCCGCCAGTGCGTGCGGCTTTATCTTCCCGCGAAATAGCCGTCGCTTCCAGATGAAGCACCGGCGCGGCCGAACAGGTTGACCTGCCACATGCGGCGCGGTTTGAAGCCGGTGGCGGCATAGGCGCGCAAGGCAGATTCGTTATCCGGTAGCGAATGCAGGAAGGGAATGCGGCCCTCGGCAATGATCTTGTTGCCCATGACAGTGATCAGCTGTTTGGCCAGGCCGCGCCCCTGATAGTCGGGATGCGTGCAGATGGCGGTGATTTCCGTATAGCCCGGCAGGCACATGCGCTCGCCCGCCATGGCGATCAGCCGGCCATTGTCACGGACGCCGACAAAGTCGCCCTTTTCGATGGTTCGTGTACCGAAAGGTCCAGGCCGCGTCAGCGCCGTCAGTTCCAAAATATCCGGCACATCAGCCTTGGTCAGCGGTTGGATATCCGCGCTGATCGGCCCCGGTCGGAAATCGTCGGCCACCAGTTGCATGACATCGAACGCCGTCAGCCGTTCAAGACCTGGCGGGGCGGGCAGGGCGCTGTCGGCCCAGACAACCGCATTGCCACCTTCGGGCACGACATCGCCGAGATGCTCCAGCGCGTCAGGCGTCTCAAGCGCAGCGAACGGCGACACATCGGCGGGATAGCGCAGCACTGGCGGCTTGCCTTCGGCCAGATGGGCGTGACGCGTCATAAGGGCGTGCCAGACGGGCGTGTCGAGCGCTTCGTGCGTCATTGGTTGTCCTGTTGCCGCTTTTGTGTGGGAGCCTCATATAGGCAGGCTAGCCAACCCTGCCAAGACGAGGATGCAAATGACACTTTCAAAAGGCGGATGCCAGTGCGGCGCGGTGCGCTTCGAAGTCACCGGCCGGCTCGGCAAGGCGTCGGTCTGCCATTGCCGCATGTGTCAGAAGGCGTTCGGCAACGTCTTCGCGCCGCTGGTCTCGATCCCCGACGGCGCGCTGACCTGGACGCGCGCCGAGCCGAAGCGGTTCCAGAGTTCCAACTTCGTCTTGCGTGGCTTTTGCCCAGAGTGCGGAACGCCGCTGACCTATGAGGCGCCGGACGGGCTGGCGGTGGCCATAGGCGCCTTCGATCATCCGGAGCGCATCGAGCCCGACATTCAATTCGGCGTCGAAGGCCGCATTCCATGGATGGACCACGTCAACGACTGGCCGGTGCGGGAAACATTGGACGATATCGAAGCCGCGCCGTTTCTCGACAAGCTGGTGAGCTACCAATACCCCGACGAAGACTGAATCCTGTCGCGCAACTATCCCGAAACCGGAGGCCACTTTCGGGGTGCGCTTAAGCGAAAGGTTCGAAGCAGTCGTAATTGCGCTGGCGAAAGATCTTGCCGTCGCGCAGTTCGAAGACGCTGCACACATGGGCCGTCATCGTGTCGCCGGCTTGCAACGTGCCGAAATCGACATTCAGCACGCCGCGCCACAGGCATTCCGCTGCCACGACATCGCCGTCGCAGATCAGGGTGTTGATATGAAAGGTCTGGCTCTTGACCGCCGTCTTGCCGCGATGAAAGGCGGCCTTGATCTCTTCGATGCCTGACACCACGCCTTCCTTGCGTAGCGCATTCGGCCATTCGGTGTGTTTGACGTCTCCGTGGTAGCAGGAGACGATGGTGTCGAGATCGCCATCCTCGATCGCCCGGAGGAAGGTTTTGATCAGGGTGCGGTTGGGGGCGGACGCCGGTTTGTCTGTCTGGAGCGCGGGCTGTGTCATACAGGCATTTTTAGCGAAAAAATATGACACACTGCAAACATTAAGGGTTGTTTCGCCTGCGCGAACGGCCTAGCTGAAAACCAGATATTTCCGTTTGATTGAAAGCCAAGAAATGCCTGCCGATCTTGAATACGCCGATCCGTTGCTGAACCTGAAACCGGACAAGAAGGTAAGCATTCGCGAGGTGTTCGGCGTCGATGCCGACATGATGGTGCCGGCCTTTTCTACCCGCGACAGCCACGTCCCCGATATCGACGAAGCCTACCGCTTCGATCCGCAGACGACCCTGGCCATCTGCGCCGGCTTTGCCTTCGATCGCCGTGTCATGGTCCAGGGCTTCCACGGCACGGGCAAATCGACCCACATCGAACAGATCGCGGCGCGCCTGAACTGGCCGCTGGTCCGCGTCAACCTCGACAGCCATGTCAGTCGGATCGATCTGATCGGCAAGGACGCCATCGTGCTGAAGGACGGCCAGCAGGTCACCGAGTTCCGTGAAGGCATCCTGCCGTGGGCGCTGCAACGTCCCGTCGCCCTGGTGTTCGACGAATACGACGCCGGCCGGCCGGACGTCATGTTCGTCATCCAGCGCGTGCTGGAAGCACAGGGCCGCCTGACCCTGTTGGACCAGAACAAGGTCATCAAGCCGAACGCCCACTTCCGCCTGTTCTCGACGACCAACACCATCGGTCTCGGCGACACGACCGGCCTTTATCACGGCACCCAGCAGATCAACCAGGGCCAGATGGACCGCTGGTCGCTGGTCACCACGCTCAACTATCTCAGCCACGACGCCGAGGTCGAAATCGTCCTGGCCAAGGTGCCGGAATTCAACACGCCGGAAAAGCGCCAGATCATCGACGCCATGGTGCGCGTCGCCGACTACTCGCGTTCGGCCTTCGCCAATGGCGACATCTCGACCGTCATGAGCCCGCGGACCGTCATCACCTGGGCGCAGAACACGCTGATCTTCGGCGACGATCCGGAGTTGGCCTTCCGTCTGTCCTTCCTGAACAAGTCCGACGAACTGGAACGCCACACCCTGGCGGAGTTCTACCAGCGCGCCTTCGGCACCGATGTGAAGGAAAGCGCGTTGAAGGTAAAAGTTATATAGCACTGTCGGTCTTCGCCCTCCCCGTTTACGGGGAGGGGGGACCGTTGCAAGGCAACGGTGGGCGGGGCCCTTGTCATCGTCCGCAAGAGCCCCTTCCGTCATTTTGCCAAGGCAAAATGCCACCTCCCCCATAAATAGGGGAGGCGAAGAAAAGGACCACTGGCCCCTCTATGCCGCCGAAAACGACCATCTTAAGCGAACCTTTCAAGAAGGCCCTGGTGCATTCCACCCGCGCCCTGGCCGAAGATTCCGAGCTTGAGATCATCTTCGGCTCGGACGGCCCCAAGCGCGACGGTAACAAGCTGACCCTGCCGCATCCGCCGCGCGATCTGGCGCCGCGTCAGGCCCAGTCTATCCGGGGTATCGCCGATCGCGCGGCTTTGCGCATTGCTCACCACAATGACCGTA
Organism: uncultured Asticcacaulis sp.; assembly: GCA_966212005.1. Classification (GTDB taxonomy): domain Bacteria; phylum Pseudomonadota; class Alphaproteobacteria; order Caulobacterales; family Caulobacteraceae; genus Asticcacaulis. The sequence goes on along the minus strand of CBIHPL010000046.1, from coordinate 857 downwards.
TCCATGCTAGTGCCCGTCCACGCGACGACAAGAGCGCCGAGGCGTTTGACGCCCTCGAAGAGGCACGGCTGGAAGCGCTGGGCGCACGCGCCTTGATGGGCGTCCGCGCCAACCTGGTCGCGGCCAATGTCAGCGAACTGGAACGCAAGGGCACCGGCCGCAAGGAGCAGAAGGACGAACTGAACTTTGCCGACATGCTGGGCCAGATCGCGCGCGAGCACCTGACGGGTGACAACGTCCCCGGCCTGATCGAGCGCGTCGTCAACTTCTTCCGCGGTGATGTCGAGGACAAGGCCGGCGCCCGCCTGCGGGCGCTTCTGCCCTATATCCACGACCAGAAGCGCTTTTCCGAAGAAGCGCGCCGCATCCTGACCGATCTCGACCTCAAGGACGACAGTCTCGACGCCGAGAAGGAAAAGCAGGACCAGGGCGAGGACGAGGACAACGAAGGCGAGGCCGAGACCGAGGATCAGGACGACAACGAGCCTGAGGCCGAAGAAGACAACCGCCCTGAACAGGACGAACCGCGCGCCGACGGCCAGGAACAGTCCGAAGAGGGCGAGGACGACTACACCCAGATGCAGGGCGACCCGCAGATGGCATCGGATTCGACCAGCGACGAAATCCCCGACGGTGAAGCCGGCGAGGTAGACTTCCGCGACGAAGGCGCACCCGAGGCTGCCATCAGGCCGGACTATGAGATCTACACCAGGCAGTTCGACGAGGTCGTGACTGCCGAGGAGCTGTGCGATCCGGAAGAACTGGAGCGCCTGCGCGGCGTCCTCAATGCGCAGCTGGCCAAGATGGCCAGCGTCGTGTCGCGCCTGGCCAACCGTCTGCAGCGAAAACTGATGGCG